>JBEEHC010000137.1:0-5985 GCA_041167205.1 Verrucomicrobiota bacterium | reverse complement strand
CTTGACTGCGAATTCCCGGCGACCACTCCACGCATAGACAAAATTCGCAACCGATTCGGGCGAAATCATGATCTTCTCTTTCACGAGATTCACCTGCTCGCGGGTCTCCCGGTTTTCCAGAGTCAATTCCGAGACGTCGATCTTCGTGCCGTACTTATTCGCTTCGTGTTTCTCGGTAAATTTTAGCAGCTTGAATTTCGTGCCCCGGATCGAATCGCCGAGTCTGAGAAACTGCGTCGGCTCTTTCAGATCGTTGGTGTTGATCGCGAAGGTGTTGTCGACCCACGAGGCGAAGACGAGCCGGAACGGCTCTTGCACGAATGACTTCATCTTGAGTTTTGCGATGAAGGCCGGATGGGAATCCTTGTCGGTCGGTTTCGTTTGATTCTGCCATTCCTCCAGATTGCTAAACCCGTCCCCGTCCGGATCCTGGGCAAGAACATCTCCGTCGGCGATGGGCAAACCAAATTCCTCCAGCCAGTCGTTAGGCACCGGTGGATGGACCTCGGTGGTGTGCAGAGTGGTCGGGAGACCGTTCGCGCCGATGAAATGTTTTTCGGGGACGAAAAGACCTGAGCGCCCGCTAAATGTCCATTGCGCAGGCTGACGAAGCCTCTCGGTCGCCCGCTCCATCTCGACCGCTTTAGGCGGAGGCAACGCAGGCTTGGGCGGCGGAGATCCTGGTAGCGCCGAAAAGTTTTCACTGAACTGTAAAACGCTCCGGATGATGAACAGCGCGGTGCAAAGAAGAAACAGCGCAGCAGCGAGCACCGCCACCCTGTCGTAATGCGCGCGGATCCAGGTCATCGGCACTCCCCCTGTAACCGCGGCCCTGTGGGCCGCGCCTGGCCGACTGTCATCTGCCGAAAAACTTTTACGCGCTCCACAGGGGCGCGGCTACAGCGGAGGCGGGAATTCGCGGCGCTCACAATGTGAACCTTACGATTTCGATCCTGGCGGATGTTTCAACGTGTTCGTTGCCAACGATGAAATTCAGCGGCAGCACCGCGGACGGCTTTGCTTCCGGAGCGCTCGTCGGCGAAGGAGAAGGAGCTCCGACGACAACGCCAGCCGCATCCGCGGCAAGTTCGCGCGACGGTCCTTTGTCCTTCTCGTTTCGAACATGCCAGAGACGAACGATAAAGAATTGCTGTTTTGCCCCGGCGATCTGATTGAGGATTTTTCGTGCCGCCGCCGGCGTCGAAACAAAGGTCGCTTCAATAACACTGCGCTCGAGCACCCTCGGACCGACGGGGGCCATTCCTCCCGGCTTTCTACCGGCGGACTTTGAAAGCGACGCGTTCCCGTGTTCTTCCGGCGACTGAGCCCTGCGAAAGAAAGTCAAAGCGTCAACGCGCGCCTCGAACAAAGTATCCAGGAGCCATTCAATCTGCGCGAGCTCTTGTCCGAGTTGGGACGCGGCCACTTCGTTCGGCAACGCGGAAGCAAACTCATCGAACCCGAGATAAAACTTGTCGGGCAGTCTTACTTTGTTTGCGCGCGCCTTATCAACGACTGCGGTCATCGCCAGCCGCAAATGCGATTGAAATTCGCTTGGCGCCATCGGCGCAAGCGGAAAGACGCGCGTCTTCAGTTCGTCCTGTAATTTGGCGAGCGTGGTGGCGTAATCGCCCGCGTGCGCCTTCATCTTGCGCAGGTTTTCGCCGCTTGGATAGGGCGCGAGCCGTTCGAGACGGTTCAACTCCGTGGCGGCCTGCTCGAAACGAGTCGCCGCGTCATCCCAATCACTTTTCGCGCTGAGCAAATACCAAATAACGCCCAGCGAGCACACGCCAAAGACGATCAGAAATGTTCCGGGGAAACGATTCTCGCGCAGCCAATTCATGGCAGCTTCACCGGTTTGCGCAAGTCGAGGTGGAGTTCGTAGGGAAAGGCCCACTCCGTATTGTTCGGCGTCGTGGGCTTGATCACTTTCGCCTGCTTGTTCGGATCAAGCGCGAACCAGGGCGAGCCGACCAGATTCCGGAAGTAGTCCACCACGACTTCTTGCTGTTTCGGGTTGAAGAGATAAAGGCCCCGTACCAGCACGCCGTCGATGGCGGATTCAGCCGCCGGGGTCGCTTCCGGGCGGGGCGTGCGCGCGCCTGAATTGCCAAACGGAGTCCCTCCCGAGGTCGCCACCAGCTCCGTGATCCAAATGTCTGCCTTGGGCAACCGCGCGTTCAGCTCCTCGATAATCTGCGGCCAAAAACTACGGTCGTTGATCGCTTCAATGAGCGGTGTAGAAAGACTGTCGAGCACTGCCGTCTGCTTGCGCACTTCATTCACTTGTGACTCGATCCGTTTCATTGCGGTAACTTTCTCCTGGATCCCTTCGGTGCTCTGACGGATGACGTGCGCCGCCTGCCTGTAGTATGCGCTCCAGCCAAGCAAACCGAGAATGACGCAAGCTGCTGCCGCGAAAAGAAACGGTCGCCGCTTCTCCAAGTCCTGTCTGCGCACAACGCTGGCCGGGCGAAGGTTCAACTTGATCGGGCAATCGGTCGCCGCACGAAGGGCAAGACCGACCGGCTCTCCCAGCAGATGTGCCGACCGCGAAATTCCCCCGACGTCCGCGGAGTCGGCGACAGCCACGTTCCGCAGCGGATCAAAGAATTCGATGGGCAGTTGCAGTTTCTCCTGAAAAAATTTCTGGAGGTAAGGCGTGCTCGCACCGCCGCCCGAGAGAAAGACGCGTTCCGGAGGATTGCCTTGCTGTTGCGCGCAATAATGACTAATCGAGCGCATCAATTCCGCTTGCAGCCGTGTCATGGTGCTGCGGACAATTCTTGAGACGCGCGCAACATCACTCTCCAGTCGCTCGCCGGAAATCCCCTCCGGGCTGAGCGAGCCGTCGCGCTTCTTGCGAAACTCAGCCGCGGCGAATGGCTCGTTGAATTCCTTCGCAATGGCGGATGTTACCGAACCGCCACCGAGCGAGACACTGCGGGTGAAAATTTTCCCCGGCTCGATAAAAAGAAGATTCGTCGTGCGCGCGCCAATGTCGACGAGCAGCGAACATCCGCTCAAGTCCTGGTAGTTATGGCGAAACGCGTTGTAGAGCGCCATCGTCGCCAGATCAACAATTGATGTGCGCAGACCCGTTTTCTCGACCGCGCCATTGATCTCATCGAGCAAGTCCGCCTTGATCGCGACAAGGATCACTTGAATCTGCTCGCCCGCGCCGCCCCCGACGAGCTGATAATCCCAAACCACTTCGTCGATGGGAAATGGAACGTTTTGCTGAGCCTCGAAAGAAATGATCCGCTCGATCTTTTCCTCGTCGATCGGCGGCAGTTTGACGAAGCGCGCGAAAACCGATTCCTCCGCCACGGTGTAGTTGACCGGTCCGCCCTTGATGTGCAGCTCGTCTAACATCTCGCGCAACAAGCCGGCAACCTGCGTCTGCCGCGTAGCCTCTCGCATCGGATCGGCCAGGAGTTCTCGCGAGCGGTAGCCGCACAAGATCAACCCGCCCTGCGGTTGAGTGCGAAACTCGGCCAGCTCGATGCTCTGCGAGCCGAGATTGAGCGTGGTGATGCGTGCCCGGGGGGACATTCACCGCAAGGATTCCACAATCCAATCCCGCTACGCCAGCCAAAACGGCGGAACGATTGCTCGATTTATTACAGCGGGTAGAAGTAGAGCTTCTTCTGGCCGAAATCGATGATCGTGCCGTTCTTCCCCAGAATGTCCATCCCGAGCAGGCCGATCACTTTGCCGCGAGTGCCATCGTAGAATCCGAACTTCCCAATGCGCAAATCAGGCGCTCGCACATTGACCCCGGCGATCCGGAACGAGCGCAGATTGGTTAGTTTCGTCGCCGACTCCACCCCGGAGGCGTCAAAAATCCTTGCGCGAGCGGCGTACGCTTTAGCCTGCATTTGCGGAAGGAAACGCTCGTCCACGCCGGCCAGCGTGGCGCCAGTATCCACGAACATTATGCCGGGGGCGCCGTTGATCTCCACGCCGACAAGACAATTGTGTCCAGCCAAGGTGAACGGAACTTCAGCCAACCCCTGGGCCTTCAGCGCCCGGCCGATCATGGCCCGGCGTCCGGTGCCCGGCGGACGGAGGTAAAGGCGCAGGTTGTGCAGATCGATGATAGCGGAGCAGGTATTGAGGAATCCGGAGCCGATAAAACCGCCGGCGTTCACATTGTGGTGGGTGTAAGAATGTTGCAGGGCTCCGATTGTTCCGAAAAAGATGGGCACCTGCCGCATTTGCACGTTACCCAGGGAGACTATGTCAGCCACGCCTCTCTTGAAGCCCCCCATTGCCTGGCCACTCGCGGACCGGCCGAACTGCTTCACCGCTTGCACGGGCGAATGCAGGACCTTCCCATAATCGCCATCCACGGTAATGCCTTCGTCGGACCAGCCGGTGTCAACAATCAGCCGGGTCTTTCGTCCATTGATTGTGGCCGCCACGGTCAAGGTATTGGGCTCAGGCCGCTGCAGCTCGACCATTCCGTAGCCGTCGCGCCGCAAAGCCTCGAGCGAGATGCGAGCGTTCGCCGTGACGGCGAAAAGACAGATTGCCGCGCTCGGGAGAAGCAGCAGTGCCATCCGGTTGAAGATATGTCCGGTCATTAATCGCGGCGGAGAGGAACGCATGGTCAGATGTCTGAGGTTTCGGGGCAAAAAAAGCAAGCGCGACCGCTGGAGACCAGCCTAAATCCTAAAAATCGGGAAAACCCAATGACAACTGCCCGGGTTAATACGAATATGGAGGAGTGGAAGTGTGACGGAGCAGCAGCGTCCTCACCCAGCGGGAAGAATCTCCTCCTTACCCGAATAACGCCGCCGGATGGGCCTCTAAATACGTATTAATTCAGTCAGAAAGCTTATCGCTCAGTTATGATACATCGGGAACGCAGGAAAGCGGGCTGGAGAATCGCGGTCGCCGTCGTCGCCGTGGCGCTGCTCTCGTGTGCCGTTTTGATCGCCCTGGACGTGCGAAAAGTTGCGACAGAGAAAAGAGTTGAACGGAAATTTCCGAGGGATAAAACGCTGGCAAAACCAGCCCCGACGTTTCCGCCGCTGGAAAAGTCCGATAACTAAAAAGTTCGTTTCGGCCACTCTCCAGCCCGGCTGCCTACAGCTGTGACCGTTCGCCCAGCTCTCCGCGTTCCAGGCAGCCGCGAAAATATTCGATCGTTTGCGAAATGCCTTCCTCGAATTGGACTCGCGGCTCCCAGCCCAAAACTTTGCGCGCGCGCCCGATGTCGGGTTGGCGGACTTTCGGATCGTCCACGGGCAGCGGTTTGTACTCGATCTCCGATTTCGTCCCGGTGATCCGGATGATCTCTTCGGCAAACTGCTTGATCGTCATCTCGCGCGGGTTCCCGATATTGACCGGCTCGTGAAAATCGCTCATCGCCAGTTTGAAAATTCCGTCGATCAAATCGGAGACGAAACAGAAGGAACGCGTCTGCGAACCGTCGCCAAAAATAGTGAGCGGCGTCCCGCCGAGCGCCTGCCCGATAAATGCCGGCACTACGCGGCCGTCGCGCAAACGCATCCGCGGCCCGTAAGTATTAAAGATACGGACGATCTTCGTATCCATGCTGTGATAGCGGTGGTAGGCCATCGTCATCGCCTCGGCGAAGCGCTTCGCTTCGTCGTAAACGCCACGCGGTCCGATCGGGTTCACGTTGCCCCAGTAATCTTCCTTTTGCGGATGGACGAGCGGGTCGCCGTAGCATTCCGAGGTCGAGGCCAGGATGAAGGTCGCTTTCTTGGCTTTGGCGAGACCGAGCGTGTTATGCGTGCCGAGCGCGCCGACCTTTAGCGTCGGGATTGGCAGCTCGAGATAATCGATGGGGCTCGCGGGCGAAGCGAAATGGAAAACGTAGTCGAGTTTTTCTTCCGGGAGGAAGATGTAGCTCGAGACGTTGTGCTTGATGAACCGGTAATTCTCGTTTCCGGCGAGGTGCTCGATGTTCTTGAGGTTCCCCGTGACCAGATTATCGATCGCGACGAC
>JBEEHC010000136.1:0-10877 GCA_041167205.1 Verrucomicrobiota bacterium | reverse complement strand
GCGATCAAATCCAAAACGCGTTGCGCGCCGGAGAGGATATTGGCATGAACCGTCGCTTTCTCATCGAGCTCAAACATCTGCGGCATGTATCCGACGACCAGATCGCGCCGTTGATTGAACTCACCCGCGTCCGGCTTCATCACGCCCGCCGCGATTTGGAGGAAAGTCGATTTGCCGGAACCATTCCTTCCGACCAGACCGACGCGTTCGCCCTCCAGAATTGTAACCGTCGCGCGATCGAGCACCGCTTGATTGCCAAACCGCACCACGAGTTCCGTAGCGCTGGCAATGGCGTTTAGAACCGGCTCTGACATCCTTCCAGATAACACATTGTCCGCTCGCGATCAGCCGCTGCCTCGTGCCTCAATCGGGAAAGAGCTTTCGAGCGACGCGTATTTCAAAAGCCATTTCACAGAGAAGCCATACAGCAAACAATTGCGCGAAGAGGGTAAAGAACACTTGGACCGTGAGATAACGTCGACCTTCGAGCGAATTGATGACGGCTACTTCAAGACACGTGGCCACGTTATAGGAGTAGACGAACAAGACCAACGCGGCCAGCCAGCCCAGACGCCTCCGATAACGCGGCTGAAACAAGACCGCCGCGCTCAACGCGAGGGCTCCCAGTAGCAATGGCCTGTACGTGCCTGACAGAAGAGAGAGCATCATCCGGAGCGGAATGGGCTGTCGAATAATTGGGGCGCTTTGCGCGAGCAGCTCTGTGCGGTGGACGAACTCCACCGCCGGCGGATAGGTTGTCCAAAGCTCAGGATAGGGTTGCAGCTTGAGAATAGTCGCGCCGTAGCCGTATCCGCTCGCGAGGTAGAGAGATTTTTCGCGATTATAGGCGGGACACATTTGAGAATAGAAAACTCCCATCTGCTCTCCAATTTTTCGAATCATAACGAAGGGTCGTTCCCGCCAGATTCGCCAATAATAATATCGATAGAATTCGCAAAGGGCAGGGACATCATTGCCGAATTCCCGGCTCAATCGCGCGACAATCGAGCTCTCCTCATACATCAGGTAATCCGGATCGAACCCGAGAGACCAAAAATGTCCGGGACGTCCGGCAGCGGATTTCGTGATCTCAGTGCTTAGTGCGCCGTGAATGCGTTCAAGCCAGTCTCGAGGATATGCAGTTGCGGCACCGCGTTGGAGATCATCGGTCATCTGGTCGCGAATGAGACCGGCATGGTTCACAAAGAGCAGAGTCGGCAAAGACGTCCGGCTTGTTTCGTCAGGGCGACTCAGAAAGTGCTCGGGCACCAACAGCAAAGCCGCGCTCAGCGCCGCACCACCAGCGAGCGCAATTTTTTGCCAAAGCAAACCACGCCTGAAGAAAAAAATCCCGACCGGCACGAGCGCAACTGGCGCGATCAACGCCAGGCTTGGCTTGGCGGACGCCAGCAGGATCGAAGTGAAGACGACCCCGATCCCGAGGCCGACCGCGGCCCACGGCGGCCGCTTCTCCACGAAAGAGAAGGCTATGAATTGGAGGACAAGGTAGAGATTGATGGCGACCAGGAATGCGCAGACGCCTTCCGGCCGAAGTTGCATCTCGAACCGAATGGGTTCGCCCGCCAGAAGGAAAATCGTCGTGGCCAGCATTCCGAGTCCATCATGAACTGCTCGGCTGAGTCGCGAATCCGGCACGAAGACACGGGCCCGCCGCCATGCGATCAATAACAGGGCGCCGGCCAGGAGCCCGAGCAGGTGTTGCGCAATAACGATCGCCCGAAAATCCCCGAAGGCGCGCAGGAGTGAAAAAATGAAGGCGGGATAGACGAAGTTCCGTCCGTCAGTGTGGCCGAATTCGGCGCCGACCAATTTTCTCAGCGCGGGCGCGAGATATCCCCACGTATCCGGATCAGCGATCGGATCGAGCGGAAGGGCAAATCTTTGCCAGGCCGCCCAAACGAAGAGGGCTGCCACCCAGCTCCAGTAGTACAATCGCCAATCTGGCGTCCGGTTGGATGATTTGCCGCTTGCGGCTCGTTCGATCATTTCCCAAGGTGCCGCCGATGTTTGAATTGACGGCGACCGATAAGAACACAAGAGCGCGCCGAGGTCGCCTGAAAACTGCGCACGGCGTGATCGAAACACCGGCGTTCATGCCGGTGGGGACGCAGGGGAGCGTGAAGGCGGTCAGCCCACAGGAGCTGCACGAGCTAAAGGCGCAGATCGTTCTGGGCAATACCTACCATTTATTCGTTAGGCCGGGAATCGAGGTGATCCGGCATTTCGGCGGATTGCATCGCTTCATGAACTGGGATGGGCCGATCCTGACGGACAGCGGGGGATATCAGATTTTCTCTCTGGCCAAGCTGAGAAAGATCACAGAGGAAGGCGTCGCGTTTCAGAATCATCTGGATGGGACGCCAACGTTCATCAGCCCGGAGAGCGCGATGGAAATCCAGGCGGCGCTGGGAAGCGATATCGCGATGGTGCTGGATGAGTGCCCGCCGTGGCCGTGCGAATACGATTACGCGGCGCGAAGTTTGGAGATGACGCATCGCTGGGCGGGGCGATGCAGGGATGCGGCGCGCATATTGAAGGAAGAAGGAAACGTCCATCCGCCTAAGGCGGACCAACGTCCAACGTCAGAGAATCCGCCACAGATGGTCTTCGGAATCGTGCAGGGCGGGACCTTCGAGGATCTGCGGAGATCGAGCGCTCAGGCGCTGGCGGCGATGGATTTTGATGGATACGCGATCGGCGGAGTCAGCGTGGGCGAACCGGAGGCGGAGATGATGCAGGCGGTGGAATGGAGCGAACCGAGCTTGCCCGAGAACAAACCGCGTTACGCGATGGGGCTGGGCACACCTCCGCAGCTGATCGAGTTAATCGCGCGCGGGATGGATATGTTTGACTGCGTGCTGCCCACGCGGTTGGCGCGCAACGGAACCGCCTTCACCGCCGGCGGCACGCTCAATCTGAAAAACGCCGAATTCGCGATGCAAAAAGAACCGATCGAAGCAGGCTGCGTCTGTCCGGCGTGCCGTGATTTCACCCGTGGCTATATCCGGCACCTGGTCAAGGCGGAGGAAATTCTCGGGTTGCGATTGATCACGATCCACAACCTGCATTTCTATTTCGAGCTCATGAACCGCGCGCGCCGCGCAATCGAGGACGGAACTTTCGGTGATCTGCGCGCGCAGTTTGTCGCCGGCTACAAAACGCGGGGCGAATCACTCGAACAATAAACTGCGCCTTCGGCCCGGGGAAGCCTATCTAGCTTTCTTTCAGGCGGCTGAATTTTCGCTCTCGTATGCCTCGAGACAGTTTCGAATCCAAATCGCCCTGAATTTTCCTGGCCCACGCTTCCGAGGCCTCGCTGTTGTAATGGATTCCATCTCCGCCAGTCTTGCCGACGACGTAACGCGTCACCTCCCGCGAGTCGATCACCTGAAAGCCATCGCGCCGGGCGGCCTGTCGAATCAACCCATGCACTTTCCCCTGCGTCTTTCTTAGACGCGACGAATCCGGCGGAGCGATCCAGATGATTTCCTGGACGGAACCACGCCGAGCTTCCCTGACAAAACGGTCGAGATAATCGCTCATCTGCGCCTCGCTCAGGAAGCGATCCATCCAATTCGTTCCGAGCTGGACGATCAGGATCGTCGGCTTGTGCCGGTTGATCAGCTTCGTCAGCTTCGGTGTTAGCGTGGGCCGCGGCGACTTCCCATTCACGAAATCGCGGGACACGTCCGAGTCGATCGTGTGCTGGCGATAACCGCATTTGGTGATGAAATCCGGCTCCCCGCTCAACCAGTGTTCCGGAGACGAACCGCACGAAGCATAGGCCGCCACCGGATATTTCTGAGCCAGATGTCCTTGCACGACTTCGCCGAATTTCCCGACGGACAAGGAATCGCCCACCATCAGGATGCTCGGCGACGGACCTTCGGGAACGGGCTTGTTCGGTTTTGACTTGCCGCTTGCCACCAGGACGAACGAACCCACGCCGACGACGAAGGCCAGCGGTAACAGCGCCGCCTGCAACAGTGGCGACCATTTCCTAACGCGCATGCTCAGGGTGTCTCGTTTCATCCTGGATTCGGATGTAAGGCTGGAGATTGATTAATCCGGAATCATCCTTGGATTTCACGGTTTTCCAAACAGTGTCTTCCAGTTCGTGCAGCTGGAGCTTGTAAGTTTTCCCGACCCGATAGCGGAGCTTCTGCTTTTTCAGGCCGATATAGGCGGGATGCATCACGAGTATTTGGTTTTCCGAGTATTGCCCAGCGATAAGTCTATTAATCTCGTAAACGTACCCGACGAGATATTCCTGGTACGGCAACAATTCGTTTACCGGGATTGGCTCGGTCTTGAATATCAGTTTCGCTTTTACCTGCAGCAGCTGACCTTTCGGCTTTTCCGCGGGAGGTGTCGGCTGCTCCTGCGTCACGGCAACCGTGGACGCTTTTTCGGACAAGGGCTTTAGGGTCGCGAACGGCTGTGTCGACAGATCGTGGTCGACGACATCGAAGACTTTATCGGCCCACAGGTCCATGTCCGCGCCAAGGAAATGCTCCTTGTCCGGTTCCATGTGGTGATACGGGTACGGAACGAGCGTCCGGCTATCGATGACGTTGGCGATGCCGCCGATGTCGGCCCGCGTTTGTCCGATCACAAAGTCCTGGATCTCTTTCGAAACTCTTCCGGAAGTGGGCGACCCCACCCAGTAGATTTTCCGCAACGTCGATGGACTCCGGACCGCCTTGGTAATGAACGGGACGAAATAACTCCTCAGCGCGGGACCGTGGCGGTTCGGGCTCACCGTTTTGTGATCCGGAAACAGATCGAACAAGTTCGTGCCGGTTTGCATGATCAGAACGTCGGGCCGGAGCGCGGTCAGCAAGTCCTCGAGCTTCGGCACGGAATGCGGAATGGGGACATGCCCGCGTCTCATGCCGTAGACGTCCTGCAATTCTCGGGGACGCCCCGAGCCGTTCGACTCGATGCTGACGAATCCGCAATGCGTTTTGATATTGGTGTACGGCCGCTCTTTCAGCCAGCTCAGCGGATTCGTCCCACACGCGATGTAGGTGAAGGTGGATTTCACGCGCGGATTTTTTCGGAACCTTTCGTCCAGGCGTTTTCCAAATCCGCACAGCGCCAGGGAGTCGCCCAGGATCAAAACGTTGATGCCTTGCTGTGCCGGAGCGGCCGTCTGTTGCGGTGCGGCCGGCAACTCCGTGGCTGACTTCGGCTGCTGCGCAAACAGCGAAGGAGCGAGCAGCGCCAAGGCGAGCAATCGAGAAAAAATCGTGTTTCGCGTAATGATCATTTGGACTTTGCGAGACTCCGCACGGCAATCGCTTTCCAGCGAATCCGCTCTCGCGTCAAGCATCAAGGAGCGGCTATTTTGAAATCGGGACCTTCGCCCACCCTTCCGCCGTTTCGGTGAACTCCCGCGCGGCGAAACACCAGACGACGATTTTCTTTTTCGCGAGATAATCGGGGTTCTTAAGGCTGTGCCGATAGAGCGTGATGCGGACGGGCGTGGCGCCCGAACCGCGCGTGCCGATCAAGTCGGGCGCGAAGCCGAGCTCCTGCGCGAGCTGGTCGATGAGGCCCGCGCGCTCCGCGAGAAAATCGTGGAAGACGAGCGTGTGGCTGTCGCCGAGAAGCAGGACCGGACTGTTGGGGTCCGGTTGAACTGCCGCGTTTGTCCCCTTCTCACTCACACTCCGAACAGCAATTTTTTCCGGACCAGGCTTTGGCGAATCCGGAGGAAGAAGGTTGATGAGGTCGCCCTTGATCTCCTCTTCCTTCCAATCCGCTGCGTACTCCTTTTCTGACGCTGAGGCCGTGAGCTTGCCGCGGACGTTTTCCGCGATCGCTTTCGCGGCCAGCGCGCATCCAACGCCCGACCAATGGCTATCGGTCTTGCAAAAAACGCCGCCCCGCTTGTCGTTGCGATTTTGGATAAAGAGCGGCGTGAGATCGAGGACGTCGATTCCCGCTGCACGCAGCTCCTCGTAAAAACGGTGCAGAAGTGGAGCAGCGTCGTCGGCCCGGACATCGAACCCGGAGAGAATTTTCTCCGGATAGATCGCCGCCTTTGGCGGAACCGGAACGACCAGCAGATCGATCCCCCGCGCCTTCAATTGTTTCTGAAAATCCACGATGGCGGGAATGGGGTCAGCCAGATCCGGTTTATGCGAACGACTTACTCTCGGAGCTTCGTCACCCCAGAAGCGGCCGAGCGAGAGAAGGCGGAATTCCGCCGCGAAGAACAGCCAGCCGTCCGACTCGGCACAGGCTGCGGCGTTTTTCTTCTCCGAGCTCTGCACCTTGCTCGCGAGTTCGCCGCGCAGCTTCTGCTGCGCTTCCGAAAGCGGAACCTGGACAAGAGTCTCCGCCGCAAGGAAGGCCGGGACCGAGGCAAGAAGAATCAGGTGACAGAAAATTTTCATTAAGAGTTGAAAGCCGGTAGCGATAATACGCATTCTTTCAATCTGCGCCGTGCTGTTTTTAATCTCAGCCGGCGCATAGCCCTCGATTACCAGCCGTGGTTTTTAGTTCTCACATTTTTGTTTACTATTTCCTGCCGCTGGCGCTGCTGGGCTACTACCTGCTCGTCCGCGCGCCGCAGCGTTGGCGGAACGGCTGGCTCATCCTGACCGGTTATGTTTTCTACGGTTGGGCCGAGCCGCGTTTCATGCCGCTCATGTTCGCGACCACGTTCATCGACTGGCTGATGAGCTTGGTCATCGCCCACGACACGTGGCGATTCTGGCGCGTTCTGCACAAACCGGTGAAACAACTGCCACGCCGCGCGCCGCGCAGCCGCACCCAGCGCCACGCGATTTTGATCTCGGTTCTCCTCAACCTGGCAGTGCTGGGCTTTTTCAAATACTTCAACTTCGGCATCGAGAGTTGGAACGGCCTCGCCGAAGGGCTCGGGTTTCATCACGCCCAGTTCGACACTTTTTTTCGCGTGGTGCTGCCGCTCGGCATCAGCTTCTACACCTTCCAGGCGCTCAGCTACACGATCGATGTTTATCGCGGCGAGGCCGAGGCGATGTCGAACTTCGTCGATTTCTCCTGCTTCGTTTCGATGTTCCCCCATCTCGTCGCGGGTCCGATCCTGAAGTTCTCCTTTCTCGCCGACCAACTCAAAAATCGTGTCCTCACTTCGGACAAATTCGCGCGCGGCGTCGCCTTCTTCATGCTCGGGCTCACGAAAAAGATCCTGCTCGCGAACCCGTGCGGGAAAATCGCGGACACCGCCTTCAACGCCGGTTCGGTTGGCACCCTGGACGCATGGTTCGGCGCGGTCGGCTACGCGTTCCAAATCTATTTCGATTTCAGCGGTTACTCCGACATGGCGATCGGGCTCGGCCTCATGTTCGGTTTCGTCTTCGCGAAAAATTTCGATTCACCCTACCGCTCCGAATCGATCACGGACTTCTGGCGGCGCTGGCACATCTCGCTTTCGACCTGGCTGCGCGAATACCTTTATGTCCCACTCGGTGGCAACCGGCGGGGGATTCGCCGCACTTATTTCAATCTGGTGCTGACGATGTTGCTCGGGGGGCTCTGGCACGGCGCGTCGTGGAACTTTGTCATCTGGGGCGGAATGCACGGAGGCATGCTTGCCTTCGAGCGCAGTCAGGGTCGCGAAGGTTTCTATCACAATCTTCCCAGGCCGCTGCGCGTCGCGTTTACGTTTGTCATCGTGCTGGTCGGCTGGGTCTTCTTCCGCGCGGCGGATCTGCCCCGAGCCGTCGCGTATCTTGTCAGCATGTTCGGCCTGGGCCGCACCGAGCCCAGCGCTGCGTTGCTCGGCGGGATTCTTTACAAGCCCTATTACCTGCTCTCGCTCGGCATCGCCGCGCTGGTCGTCTGGGCCGGGAAACAAACCTGGGATTGGACCCAGCGCATGACGCTTCCCAAGACCGCTGTCTGCTTCGCGCTCGGCTGGCTCGCGTTGGTCGTCCTGGCGACCCAGGAATACAACCCGTTCATCTATTTCATTTTTTAGGAACTGAACGTGACCGAAGAAACACCAATTGTCGGAGGCGAAGAGCCGAGGAAGCCAACGCATTCGCTGCCGCGTTACAGCGAGCCAACGCCCGAAACGCATCGGAAACTCTCGCGCGAAGAAGAAGCGGAGCTCGCCCTCAAGCACACCGTTTACACCCCTGGCGCGCGCTGGCTGCTCATCGCGCTTTTTCTCCTCACCATCACTTCGGTTCCCGCCATCCAGTTCGCCGTCGAACTCCGTTCTCCGCGGCCTTCCGGCGGGCTGGCGACCTTCGACATCTACAGGCCATATCCGGCGTGGGCGAGAATCCGGGCGGCGCGGAGCGTGAAGGATCTTTGGGATCTCCTGCCGCGCGCCGCGGAGCTCAAGGCCGCGGAGAAGTCGATCGAAAGCGAGTCGGTCGTTTCAGCGTGGTTGCTGCCACGCGTTCAGTCCGTGCTCACCGGAAAACTGCGCGTGGGTAACGAACAAGTTTATCTCGGCCGCGGCGCCTGGCTCTTTTATCGCCCCGACGTCGATTACATCACCGGTCCGCCTTTTCTCGATCCTTCCCAGATGCGGCACCGCGTCCACGTCGACCGGGTCCAACCCGATCCGGTGAAGGCCATCGTCGATTTTCGGAATCAACTCGCGGCGCGCGGGATTGATCTGATCGCGGTGCCCGTTCCGATGAAGCCGGGTATCGACGGAGATAAACTTTCGGCCCGCGTCGAAGAGCACGCGCCTCTCCACAACGCGTCGTTCACCGAGTTCAAAGCGCGCCTGGAAAACGCGGGCGTCCGCATTTTCGACCCGGGTCCTTCAATGATCCGGCGCAAAAATGGCGCCCCGCTTTACCTGAAAAGCGATACCCATTGGCGGCCCGAGACGATGGAGCTCATCGCGGAAAAACTTTCCTTCATCATTGCTCCGCCCGGTCCGTTGCCTCGCACACCTTTGGAAATCAGGGACAAAGAGATCAGCGGTCTCGGCGACATCGCAAGAATGCTGCGCTTGCCGCCGTCGCAGAATCTTTACCGGCCGGAAAAAGTAACGATTCACGAAGTCTTGTCCGGCAACGCGATCTGGCGTCCGGACAAAGCCGCCGAGATTCTGCTCCTCGGCGACAGCTTCTCGAACATCTTCTCGCTCGATGCCCTCGGCTGGGGCGAATCCGCCGGGTTCGCCGAACATCTCAGCCGCGCCCTCGGCGGCATTTCTCTCGATTGTATCCTGCGCAACAGCGACGCCGCTTTCGCCACCCGCGAAATTCTTAGCCGCGAATTGGCGCGAGGCCGGGACCGCCTCGCCGGCAAGAAGCTGGTCGTATGGGAATTTGCCGCGCGCGAGCTGGCCTTCGGCGATTGGAAGATGATCGAGATGAAACTCGGACAACCGCAGTCCTCTCGGTTCTTCGTCCCGAAGACCGGCAAAGAAGTTGTCGTGAACGGAACAGTCGAAGCCGTCTCGACCGTGCCCCGTCCGGGGACAGTTCCCTACCAGGACCACATTCTCGCCCTGCACCTGACCGATCTTACCGTCGAAGGCAGCCCCGCAAACGAAGCGCTGGAATCGCTCGTCTATCTCGAGAGCATGCGCGACAACATTCTCACCGCCGCCGCCCGCCTGCGTCCCGGCGATCGCGTCAAGTTGCGGCTCCACGCATGGACCGACGTCTCGGATCGATACGAAAAGATAAACCGCAGCGAGATCGACGACCCTTCCATTCAATTAGAGGAGCCTTGCTGGGGAGAAATTGTAAAATGATGCGTCAATGACGCTGCGTTTCCCGTCCGAAGCCGGTCTGGTCGAGAAGTTTTCTTGACCGCGGATTACCCGCCTTCGCCTTGGGACGGGCTCCGCCGTGGCGAGCGCGGATTTCAGATTAGGAATCAAAGGCAAGGATCAACAATCGCAGGGTTATTCGCTCTTCCTCATCCGGGCTATCCGAGTAATCCGATTGGCACCGAGAAGTAGCAGCCTCGCTCTGCGTTGTTAAAATCCGTAATGGAAACCTGCATCTATTGCGGACAAAGACCCGGCACTACGCGGGACCACGTCCCACCGGATTGCATGTTTTGCCACCCAATCCCGCGCCACATCAACCGGATAACCGTTCCCAGTTGTGAGGAATGCCGCAGGGCTGGAGAGTCGGACGAGACTCTGCTGAGAAATATTTTTGTTTCCACTAGGGAGTCCGAGCAAAACCCGAATGCTGCCAAGCTGGCAGCGAAGCGGGACCGATCGTTTGAGCGGCGGTTTACCGAGATGGAAAAGGTCATGCGCCACATGGTCCTGGCCAATGTTCCCACCAAAGACGGGAAGGTGACGGCTTGGGGTTTCGACATGAACACGCCTGTCATGGATCGCTTTGTCTTGCGGGTCTCCCGCTCCCTGCTGCATAAGGAAACGAAATGCGGCTACGTTGATTGTGAGGTTTCTTGGGCATTGAACCCGGACGAGGAAACTCAGCGGGAGTTAGTTGCGATCGCCAAACGGTGTTACGTGAGCGAAGAATTCGCGTACTGCGGGCTGTTCGCCGAGGGGGAAACAAACTCCGGCTGGTTATTTGCCCTGTATGGGGGAAGCATCATCTTCTTGGCAAGCCTCTTTGAGCGGGGAAACCCGCCAACCGCTTAACCTCAGTCGCTGGCAACTTGGCGAGCCGTCTAACGCTGCAGTCCCGAATCAGCCAATAGACGTCTGACTAGCGCTGCTTCACCACCCGTACCCGGCGGATAATCGCGTATGTTGAAGTCTTTGTCTTCGAGGGTGCTAGCCGCGAAGACAGTCGAGAACTTCTTGATAGCGACAATTTCGCCTGGTCTATCAGTGAGCGACAGGTAAGCAGGGCGAAGAAACCGCATTAACGCGCGGAAGCCGTTTGTTTTGATCAATA
>JBEEHC010000135.1:0-11412 GCA_041167205.1 Verrucomicrobiota bacterium | reverse complement strand
GCGTCGCGTTATGACCGCCGAAGCCAAATGAATTGTTAACCGCCACGCGCACCTTCTTTTCCTTTGCGACGTTTGGCGTGTAATCCAGATCGCATTCCTCATCGGGATTCTCGAGGTTGATCGTCGGCGGAATCACCGAGTCGCGGATCGCGAGGGCACAGGCTGCCATCTCGACCGCGCCGGCTCCGCCTAACAAGTGACCGGTCATCGATTTCGTCGAGCTGATGGAAACCGTCCGCGCGTATTCGCCAAAAACCGTTTTGATGGCCCGCGTTTCACAGACGTCTCCCAGACCGGTCGAGGTCGCGTGCGCGTTCACATAGTCCACCTGGCCCGGGGTGATCTTCGCGTGATCGAGCGCCATCTGCATCGCGCGCACGGCCCCTTCGCCATCCGGCGGCGGTGCGGTCATGTGATGGGCGTCGGCGGAAAGTCCGTATCCGGTCAGCTCGCAATATATTTTCGCGCCGCGGGCCCTGGCATGTTCCAGCTCTTCCACCACGACGACACCGGCGCCCTCGCCCATGACGAATCCGTCGCGATCGCGATCCCACGGCCGCGACGCTCGATGCGGCTCGTCGTTGCGCGTGCTGAGCGCTTTCATCGCCGAGAACGCAGCCATACCGACCGTCACGATCGATGCCTCGGAACCGCCTGCCAGAAACATATCCGCGTCGCCAAATTTGATCATCCGCCACGATTCACCGATGGCGTTGTTCGAGGTGGCGCACGCCGTGACGATGCAAAGGTTCGGGCCCTTCAATCCGAATTCCATCGAGATCAGACCGCCCCCCATGTTGCTGATCAGCATCGGGATGGTGAAGGGTGAAACGCGCGAGGGACCTTTATTGAGCAGGATCGCGTGCTGATCCTCGAGGGTTTTCAGGCCGCCGATGCCGCTGCTCACAAGCGCGCCGAAGCGGGTCCGGTCGACCTTCTCCATATCCACGCCGCAGTCCGCCATCGCCATTTTCGCGGCCGCCATGGCCAGCTGCGAAAAACGATCCGTGCGCCGGGCGTCTTTCGGGTTCTTGAAGAAATCTTTCGGGTCGAAGCCGCGCACTTCGCCACCGATCCGGCAATCGTAGCCCGTGGTATCGAACGCCTGCACCAGCTCAATGCCGCTGACGCCGTTCTTGAGATTGCTCCAGAAAGTATCCACGTCGTTCCCGACTGGCGTGATCACCCCGAGACCCGTGATAACGACCCTGCGATCTTTCATCATCGCGTGCCCATTCCAACGCTTTGCACTGTCTGGAACAGTTTGCCTTCGGTCTTGATGGAAGGGGCGATGATGATTTCGGTTTGTTGAAACTCCGCGATGGTGCTCGCGCCGACATTGCCCATGCAGGTGGTAATGGCGCCGACGAGATTTTGACTTCCATCGTCCACCTCCGCCGGACCAAAGAGAATTTGGTTCAGGGAACCGGTCGCGCCGACTTTGATCCGCGTGCCGCGCGGGAGATTCGCGTGCGGCGTCGCCATTCCCCAATGGTAGCCGCACCCTGGCGCTTCGTGCGCTTTGGCGAAGGCGCTGCCGACCATGACCGCGTCCGCGCCGCAAGCGAGCGCTTTGCAAACGTCGCCACCTTTGCTCATTCCGCCGTCGGTAATGATCGGGACGTAACGGGAGGTTTTCTTGAAATGGGCATCGCGCGCCGCGGCGCAATCAACGGTGGCGGTCACCTGCGGCACGCCGAGGCCGAGGACGCCGCGCGAGGTGCAGGCCGCTCCGGGCCCGACGCCGATGAGCACCGCCGCGGGACCGCATTCCATGATCTCGAGTGTGACGTCATATCCGACCGTGTTCCCGACGATGACCGGGATCCTCATCTCCTGGCAGAATTTTTCGAGTTCAAGCGATTTATATTCCGACGAAATATGGCGGACAGTGGAGACGGTGCTCTGGACGACGAAAACGTCGGCCCCGGCTTCCTGCGCGATCGCTCCGAATTCGACGGCTCGTTGCGGAATGGAGCTGACCGCCGCGATTGCGCCGCTGTCTTTGATTTGCCTGATGCGCGCCGCGATTAAATCCTCCTGCACAGGTTCCTGGTAGATTTTTTGGAGCAGCCCCGTGATTTCCGCTTTGTCGGCTTCGACAATTTTTTGAAGAACTTCCTTCGGATTTTTGTAGCGAGTCTGCACGCCTTCCAGGTTCAGCACAGCGAGGCCGCCGAGCTTGCTCATTTCAATGGCGAAGCGCACATCGACCACGCCGTCCATGGCGCTGGCCAGGATGGGAATCTTGAAATCAAGTGGTTCCGCGTTTCGTCGAGGCAAACGCCAGGCAATGTCAACCTCGTTCGGATTGATCGTGACGCGTCCCGGGACGAGCGCGATCTCGTCGAAACCATAGGTCACGCGTGCTTTTCGATTTCGGCCTATCCACATTCCCATGATTAAATTTGCTCCGGTTTAAATCTTTCGTTCAAACTTCCGCAGCGTGGACACCGCGGAAGCAAAGCGGGCGTTCGATCTTCAAACTCAAATGCGCAGATCACGCAACGCAACCGATAGCGCAAAGCACGGCGCTCGCGTCGGCGGCGATTCCACTCTCCAACTATCCAGAGGAGGAAAACTGCCGCAAGAAAAACCAGCAAATAGATCGTGACCAGCGCGGAAAGGCTGACCCGAATCACGGCGCGACACTTTCAGCCGTGGGCGCCGGCGCCACGATGTCGTTGCCCCACTCGATGGTCGCGATCCCCCAGACGAAACCCTTGCGGCTGGCGGATTGCGGGTTGCGAATTGCGGAAAACCGACCGAGCGCCAGATACTTTCTCGCTTGTTCGTCGAGGGCGGCGTCGCCCGAGGACTTCTCGACAAAGCAATAGCCAACCGTTCCGTTTTCGTCCACGGCGACGCGGAATTGTGCGGCCTGGGGCGACTCATGACCGGAGGATGTGAATTTCATTTCCGGGCTTTGCAGGGCGCCGAGTGTTTCGAGTTCCGGAGACAAGCGCACAATCGTGGGCGTGAGCTTTGCCACCATTTCGATTGGCGCGTGCGGTGGCGCAACGGCGGCAGGCGGCTGCGCGCTGGGCACAGCAGGCTCAGGCGGGGAGGGCGGGATGTCTTTGAGGGCAGGTTGGCGAGTCAGATAGGAAGGCGCGTGCTGGATCGTCGGCATGGCGAGCGATTTCCCGTCGGCCGGCGGCTGCGTGGTGGAGGCGAGCGCCGGATCTTCGGCTTCCAGCCAACGCAGCAGAACGCGTCCCTCCTCGGTGTTTGGCGCGATTACGGTGACGCGTCCAGGCGGCGGCAAAAGAGCGACCGCCGGCGGATAGATAATCTGAAAGACGTAGAAGCACAGGGCGTGGAGCAACACGGACGCAACCACAAATCCCGTGATGGCCAGTCGCCGCCGCCGTGGCTGGTCCCAGACAAAGACCAGGCCCAAGTCGCTCTCGGAGGCCAGCGGCGCGCTCACTTGGAAGGAGCAGTGGCCAGCGCCACGGAGGCAATCCCGTGTTCGAGAGCCAGGTTCGTCACTTCGACCACGAGTGTATAGGGGGTCAGCCGGTCGGCTTTGATAATGATCGGCCGTCCCTCTTTTTTCGCGGCGTCCAGTAACGGGCCCAGTTGCTCGAGGGCGATCTTTTGATCGCGAAAATAGATCGCCGGAGCACCGCCGCCGGTGATGCTGATGATTTGCGGATTAATTTGCGGACCGAGGGTGAAGCGGGACAGCGGGACCGAAACCGAGATGCCGGGTTGCAGGATGAAGTTCGAGCTGAGCAGCAGAAAAAAGATCAAAAGGAAAACGACGTCCAGCATCGGGATGACGCCGAGCCAGCCGAAATGATATTCCTTTGTTCGGGAAAGCTTCATGCGCAACGCGGCCATCCGGCCGGTGAAAACTTAGCGGCCTTGCTCTTCAACCGGCGCCTGGAAAGTGATGATGTCGCTCATCGGCTCGCGGTCAGTTAACATATGCACCACTTCGATCCCCGCGCGCTCCATTTCGTGCATCAGCGTGTTCACCCGGGAAGACAGGTAACTGTAGGCAACGAAAGTCGGTGTCGCGACGACCAGGCCAGCCGCGGTCGTGAGCAAGCTTTTGTAAACGCCATTCGAAAGCTCTGTCACAGTCGCGTACCCGCCATTCGAGGAGAGCGTTCCAAAAGCGTCGATCATTCCGGCGACCGTCCCGAGCAGCCCGAGCAATGGCGCCAGATAAGCCAGCGTCGCGAGGACGCCAAGAAAGCGTTCCAGCTTCGGGACCTCGAGTTGTCCCGCTTCCTGCACTATCTCACGGAGTTCCGCCCGGGGCGCTTCATGGTGGATGATCGCGGCGTGAATGACGCGTGCGACGGGTCCAGGCGTGCCAGCCGATTCATGCAGCGCCTCGGCGAAGTTGCGCCGCTTCACCAGATTTGAGAGCCCTTGCAGGAACTCACCGACGTGGATGGTCGCGCGATGCAAATAGAAGAGCCGCTCCGCAAAGACCGCGATTGCAATGACACTGCAAGCCAGGATCGGCCACATCAGCAAGCCACCCTTCTGGATGTAGTCGATCATCTGGAGTTGTCTTAGCCGCCTTTGCCGCCTGTGGCAAGCAGGGAAGCAGGCTTCCCCAGCTTAAAAGAGCTGGTGCCGCCGCCCCAGCAAAACAGGCGTTAATTTTTATTGACCCTTGGTACGAGAAGTGGTTAGAAGTGGGGGGTAGTGGATTAGAATGGAACGATCACCCGCTGGCGTATGGATTCCGACTCTCAACCCCAAAAATTCTTCGCCGGCGAATTCCGTCACTCGATCGACGAGAAAAATCGCATCACCATTCCCTCCCAGTGGCGCCGAAGCGAGGGTCAGGATTTCATTATCTTGCCAGAGCCGCACTACCAATATCTCCTTGTCATGTCGGCGGAAGAGTTCGCCAGCCTTAGCGCGCAAGGCGAATCCGACAGCACCGTCTCGGCGCGCGATCGCCGGATCTTCTCGCGTCAACTGCATTCCCGCGCGGCACACGGCGCTTCCGATCGTCAGGGACGTCTGGTCTTGCCTGAAGATCTTTGCAAGGAGCTGGCCTTGAAGGGCGAGGTCGCACTCGTCGGCGGACGTGGCCGTTTTGAAATTTGGAATCTGCAAAAATGGAAGCGCGCTCACGAGGAAGAAACGCCGACCTACCAGCACGTCGCGAATGTGATCGGACTGTAGGAATCGTGGGCGAAGAATCATGAACGCGTTGCTGTTTGAGCGGCCCATCTGGTTCGCGACCGGTCCCGTAGAGGTCGAGGAGGAGGCGCAGGAAATGGAAGATTTTACTTATCATCGTCCCGTACTCGTTGCGGAAGCGGTCGAGCTGCTCGCGCCGCGCGCCGGCGCATTGATTGTCGATGCCACCTGCGGGGGCGGCGGCCACACAGAGGAAATTCTACGCACTGGCGCCGATGTTCTCGCGCTCGACCAGGATCCCGATGCGATCGAGCACGCCAGCGAAAGGCTTACGCCCTATGGCGGCCGCGTGACCCTGCGACAGATCAACTTCCGCGACGCCGGAGAAGTCCTCGACCAACTCGGAATCGTCAGCATCGGCGGGGCGCTGCTCGACCTCGGCGTCTCGTCGCGCCAATTGGAAAATGCGGAGCGCGGTTTCAGCGTCATGCGCAACGGGCCGCTCGATATGCGGATGGATCCGCGACGCGAGCTCACGGCCGCGACCGTCGTCAATTCCTATACGGAAGAAGAGTTGACCCGGATCTTTCGGGAGTATGGCGAAGAGCCGGCCGCGCGGCGCATTGCCAGCCAGTTGGTCAAGCTGCGCAAGACCAACCCCTTCTACGACACGATGCAGTTGGCTAAGGCCGTGGAGAAAATCGTCTGGCGGCATGGACGCCGCCATCCCGCGACCCAGGTATTTCAGGCGTTGCGCATGGAAGTGAACGACGAGCTCGGCGCTCTCGAAGCGGGCTTGCGCGTGCTGACCGCTCGTCTCGAGTCCGGCGCGCGCATCGCGATCATCACTTTCCATTCTCTCGAAGATCGGATCGTGAAAAATTTCTTCCGCGATCGCAGCCGGGAGTTGCTGGATCGACCGGAGTGGCCGGAGCCGCGACCGAATCCGGACTTCGTTCTCCGCCTCATCACTGCGAAGCCGGTCGAGCCTGGAGAAAATGAACAGCGCGTCAATCCACGCTCGCGGAGCGCGAAGTTGCGCGTCGCGGAAAAAATCTAATGCACGCCCCGCGCCGAAAAGCTTTCAATTCCGTCAATGCCGCTTCCCTCGCGCGCTGGATAGTGATCACGGCGTTTTTGGGATTGACCGGCTTGATTTACGTTTATCTCACCCTGCAGCTCTATCATCTGGGCGACCGCAAGAAGGCGCTCGAAAATGAGCTGACCGGCTTGCGTGCGCAAAACGACGTGGCCAGCGTGCAGATCGCAGCTCTGACCTCGCGCTCCGCGATGCAGCGCCGGCTTAAGGAGGGTTATCTGAAAATGATTCCGATCTCCGAGCGCAACATCGTGCGGCTGAGCGCGCCGTCGCGTCCGTTCGCAGAAGACGCCGTCCAACCAGTCGCGAACAAACGTGCCGGCAGATGAAGTGGAACAGCCGGATTCGTTGCGCGCTCGTCTGCCTCGGGTTCACGGCGTTGTTCAGCGCCTTTTCCTTCCGGCTTGTTTATCTGCAGATGATCAAGCACGACGAGTACGCCGGGCTCGCTGCTGAAAAACACGTCTACAAACAAGCGATCTACGCCGAGCGCGGCTCGATCCTGGACGCGAACAACGAAGTCCTGGCTCACAACACCCCCGTCGAGACGGTCGTGGCCGATGCGACGCATCTGAACAATCGCGAGGCGTTGATTCCACTGCTGCGTGATGCGCTGAAAATTCCGGCTGACGAATTGTCGGAAAAATTAGAGGGCGACCGGCGTTACATCGTGCTGAAGCGCGAGGTGCCGGAAGCCGTCGCCGTCGCGCTGAAAGAAAAACTGCGTGCGCAAAACCTGCGCGGCATTTACTTCGAGCGCGACTCCACCCGCATCTACCCGAACGGCTCGATGCTTTGTCATGTGATCGGATTCACGGACTTCGAGCATCGCGGCATTCAGGGTGTCGAATCGTCCATGGAAGAATATCTTCACGGACAGGACGGTTATCGTTTCATCGAGCACAACCGCGCCGGACAGGAAATGGTGCTCTATCGCGGGCAGGAGCGTACGCCGCGCAACGGTTACCAGGTGCACCTGACGATCGATCTCAATTTACAAAACATCGTGGAGAACGAAATCGACGCGGCCATGCGCGAATACACGCCGCAAAAGGCCACGATCATCCTCATGCGTCCGCAGACCGGCGAAATTCTCGCGATGGCGAACCGTCCGCACTTCGATCTGAATCAGCGCGCGGAGGCGAAGCCGGAACAGATGAAAAACCGCGCCATCATCGACATGATGGAGCCCGGCTCAACTTTCAAGATCGTCACCGCCGCCGCAGCCCTGAACGAGCGCAAGGTTCGGCTCGATAGCATAATTTTTTGCGAGAACGGCCTTTGGAACGTTGGCGGACGTCCGCTGCACGATCACAAGGCCTACGCGGATTTGAGCGTGCGGGACATTCTCGTGAAATCGAGCAACATCGGTGCGGCGAAACTGGCGATCTCAGTCGGCGACCAGAAATTCTACGAATACATCCGGCGCTTCGGCTTCGGCGAACGCACCGGAATCGAGTTGCCCGGCGAAATCGGGGGCGTGATTCGGCCGCCGCAATCCTGGAGCAAGATTTCGATCACGCGCATCCCGATGGGCCACGAAGTCGGCGTGACGCCGCTGCAAATGACTTCGGCCATGGCCACGATTGCCAACGGCGGCAAACTCGTCACTCCGCGCATTGTAAAGTCGATCACGACGGAGGAGGGCAAGACGGTGAGCACATTTTCGCCGGTGGTTTTGCGCCAGGTTATCTCACCAGAGACGGCAGCGCAGATCGGGAACGCGCTGCGCGGCGTTGTGAGCGATCGGGGCACAGCCGCCGCTGCTGCAGTTCCGGGTTTCACGATCTCGGGCAAAACCGGCACCGCGCAAAAAGTGGATCCGAAGGGCGGATACGAGCATGGGAAGTATGTCGTTTCGTTCTCTGGTTATCTGCCGTCCGAGCATCCGGAATTCGTTGGACTCGTGGTGCTGGACGATGCGCACACGACGAAGCCGGAATTGAATTACGGCGGCCTGGTTGCCGGTCCCATCTTTTCGCGTATCGCCGAGAAGGCGGCGCGCTATCTCGATCTTGAGCCGCATGAGGAAGTGGGGAAACCGCCCGTCGCGGGACGAGTAGCCTTAACCAATGCCTCACGCCGTTGAGCGTCTTGCGCCCGCCTTTCGCCATCTCATGCAGCTCAAAATTCTCGCCTCCGCGATTTCCCCCCGCCAAATCATCGGGCCGCTTGATCGCGTCGTGGAAGGCATCGCGTATGACTCGCGGCGTGTGCAAAGGAACTTTCTTTTCGTCGCATTGCGCGGCGAAAAAAGCGATGGCCATCAATTCATCGAGCAAGCCATCGAAAAAGGCGCCACGGTCATCGTGACGGAGCAGGAAGTGCAACAAGCGCGCGCCACCTGCATCGTGGTCGAGAACACCCGCCACGCTCTCGCCGATCTCGGCACCGCCTTCTACGAACGGCCCATGCGCCGGCTCAAGCTAGCCGCGGTCACGGGGACCAATGGCAAGACCACCACGACTTTTTTGCTAAAACACATTTGCGAGAAAGCGGGACTGCGCTGCGGATTGCTTGGGACTGTTCGCTATGAAATCGGCGATCGCGTTCTGCCCGCGGTCCGGACGACGCCGGAGTCGCTCGACCTTCAGGAACTCCTCGCCCAAATGGCGGACGCCGGCTGCAAGGCCGCCGCCATGGAAGTGTCATCCCACGCGATTGCGCAGGACCGAACGCGCGGACTCGAATGGGACGTCGCTGTCTTCACGAACCTGACCCAGGACCATCTCGATTTTCACGGAACGATGGAAAATTATTTCGAGGCGAAAGCGCAACTCTTCACCGGGCTCGCGGGACAGCAAACGAAGACGAAACCGGCGGCGGTAATTAACATCGACGATCGATACGGCGCGCAACTGGTCGATCGGCTGGACGAGAAAACTCCCGTGATCACTTATGGAATGGGCGCCCGCGCCGACTTCCGCGCGTCGAATTACCACGCGGAGTTTGCGGGCACATCCTATCAACTCGACGCCCGGGGGAAAAGCTATCTTGTGCGCCTTCCGTTGATCGGCCGCTTCAACGTCGCAAACTCAACGGCCGCTCTGGCTGCCGCTTGCAGCCTGGGGATCAACCTCCGCGAAGCAATTCTTAGCCTCTCGCGATCGCCCCAGGTGCCGGGACGACTCGAAGCGGTTCCGGCGAAACGGCAGTTTCAAGTTTTCGTCGATTACGCGCACACGGACGACGCGTTGCTCAACGTTCTCAAGACGCTCCGCGAACTTTCGCCGAGGCGTCTCATTGTCGTTTTCGGTTGCGGCGGCGATCGTGATCGACAAAAGCGTCCGCTCATGGGTCGCGTGGTCGATCAAAATGCCGATTACGGCATCATCACCTCGGACAATCCACGGAAAGAAGATCCCGACGCGATTATCGCCGAAGTGGAACAAGGCTTTCGCTCGGATCACTACGAGAAAATTCCCGATCGCGCGAAGGCGATCGCCCGCGCGATCGAGTTGGCTCAGCCGCGCGACATCGTCCTCATCGCCGGCAAAGGACACGAAGCCTACCAGGAATTTGCCGATCACACGGTGCCGTTCGACGACATCCAGGTGGCCCGGTATGCCTTGGAAAATCATCCGCTCGAGTTTTGATCATGGATCCGCTTTCACTTCGCCAGATCGCCGAATTCGCGCAGGGCTCGCTCACCGCGAGCGACGCCGGCCTGACCGTTTCGAAGGTCAGCACCGACTCGAGAACGCTGCGACCGGGCGATCTTTTTGTGCCGCTCCGAGGCGAAAACTTCGACGGACATAAGTTCGTCGAACAAGCCAGCGAACGCGGCGCTGTGGGCGCGATGGTGGAAGAGAGTTGGAAAGGCACGGCCCCGAAGACCTTCGCCTTGATCCGTGTGCCGGACACGCTCGTGGGCTATCAAACTCTGGCCGCGAACTATCGAAAATCATTGCCGCTGAAGGTCATCGTTATCACGGGGAGCAACGGGAAAACCAGCACGAAGGATTTTGTCGCCGCGACCCTTTCGCGCGGATTTCGGGTCACGAAGACCGAAGGCAATTTCAACAATCACGTGGGTCTTCCGCAAACCATGCTCGCCGCCTCTTCGAGCGACGAAATCGCGGTCTGGGAAATCGGAATGAATCATCCGGGAGAAATCGCGGCGCTTTCGCAGCTCGCCGCGCCGGATGCCGCGATCATCACGAACGTCGGCATGGCGCATATCGAATTCATGGGCAGCCGCGAAGCGATCGGCGCGGAAAAGGGGGCGCTGGCGGAAGCGGTTGGTGCCGACGGGACGGTGATCTTGAATGCGGACGATCCATACAGCCAGGGCATCGCCGAACGCACCCGGGCAAAGGTGATTCTTGCTGGAATCGAGAATGGCTTTGTTCGCGCGACTGAGGTGAGTCAAAGCTCGACCGGCTGCGAGTTCACGATCCTGGAAGGCGCGCACCGATGCCGCGCGCAATTGCCCGTTCCGGGGATTCATATGGTGCAAAACGCGATGCTGGCCGTCGCAGCGGGCCGCGCGTTTGGCCTGTCGCTGGAGGATTGCGCGGCCGGCCTTGCCTCCACTCCGCTCACGCAAGCGCGTCTGCAAATCAAGGAGATCAACGGCATTCAGTTCATCGACGACAGTTACAATGCGAATCCCGATTCGATGAAAGCGGCCCTCCGGACGCTGGTCGAGCTGGACGCGGATGGCCGGCGCATCGCCGTCCTCGGGGAGATGAGCGAGCTCGGCGAAGAATCGGAGCGGGGGCACCGCGAGGTTGGTGAAGCGGCTGCCGCCTTCGGCATCGATGAATTAATCGCGGTTGGCGCGCCTGGCGCGGAGATGGCACGGGCCGCCCAGAAAGCAGGCTTGAGGAAGAGCATCTCCGTGGCGGCGGCAGAGGAAGCGGCCGAGCGCCTCGGAGAAACTGCTTCGCCGGGCGATTTGATTCTGGTCAAGGGAAGCCGCTCTGCCCGAATGGAGCGAGTGCTGGAAGCGTTCTCGAAACGCCAGTCAACTGCGGAGGTGACGCCATGATGTATTACCTCCATCTCCTGAGTGACGAGATTAAAGGCTTCAACGTCTTTAGTTATGTGACGTTCCGCGCCGTCGCGGCAGCGGTCACCGCTTTCGTTCTTTCCCTGGCTTTCGGTAATTTCGTCATCCGGAAATTAATCGCGCTCAAAGCGGGTCAGCCGATCCGGACTGCGGACGAAGTGCATCGGCTGGCGGAATTACA
>JBEEHC010000134.1:0-13993 GCA_041167205.1 Verrucomicrobiota bacterium | reverse complement strand
CGGCGTTTATCTCGGCGCGACAATGGCTTCGGAAACAACCGCCGCCGCCACTGGAGCGGTTGGACAGGTCCGTCGCGATCCGATGGCGATGCTGCCGTTTTGCGGCTACAGCATGGGCGAGTATTTTCAGCACTGGCTCGAGATCGGTCCGCGCCTGAAGAATCCGCCGCTCATTTTCAACGTGAACTGGTTTCGCAAAGGTCCCGATGGGAAATTTCTTTGGCCGGGGTTTGGCGACAATATGCGCGTGCTGAAGTGGATCATCGGTCGCTGCGAGGGTAAAAGCGGCGCGGAGAAGACTCCCATCGGCTCCATTCCGCGACGCGAAGATCTCGATTTAGAAGAACTCGACGGGGTCTCCGAAGAGCAATGGAAAGAACTGGTCTCCGTAAAACCGGACGAGTGGAAAACGGAGCTGGAAGGCCAGAAGAAATTCTTCGAAACGCTCCAGCCCGACATGCCTGAAGCGCTGCTGGCGGAGCGCGAAAAAGTAGCAAAGCGTTTCGCCGGCTGAGCGCTGTAGCCGCTTCGCTGTGCGAAACGCCCGAGATGCGTCGAATTTATACGACGCCCGGCAAAATTTGACGCACTTCTCGGCTCGGCCCATAGGGCGACGGCTACAGGAGGGACCGTCTACACAGCTGGCAATGACACGTTTCTGCGTCGAAAATTTGCGAACTCATCCCCTCAATCGGATAGTCTCCGGTGGGTTCAAAGATCGCCGAAAAGCCATGCGTCGTTGCGCCGCCTGATTCATCTCAGGCGAGCTGCGTGGAGATTCGGGGCGCGCGCCAGAACAACCTGAAAGGGATCGATCTCGATCTCCCGCTGGGAAAATTAACGGTCGTAACCGGGCCCAGCGGCAGCGGCAAATCGAGTCTCGCCTTCGACACGATCTACGCGGAGGGCCAGCGCCGTTACGTCGAGACGTTCAGCCCGTACATGCGCCAATTCCTGGACCGCATGGACAAGCCGCGCGTCGACGAGATCCGCGGCATTCCGCCGGCCATCGCGATCGAGCAGGCGAACCCGGTGAAAAGTTCGCGTTCCACCGTCGGCACGATGACGGAAATCAACGATTACCTGAAACTCTTGATGCCCCGCATCGCCCGCGCCTTTTGTCCCGGCTGCGGCCGCGAGATCCGCCCCGAGACCGCCCGCTCGATTGCGGACGACGTGATGCGCCAGTTCGCCGGCGAGACCGTCCTGCTCACGTTCTGGGTCGGAGTGCCGGCGAAGACCGACCCGCGCGCGTTCTTTCAGTTTCTGCAGCAGCAAGGCTACCTTCGCGTTTGGTTGAATGGTGAAATCGTCCGGGCCGACACCGAAAAAAAAGTCGGACGACTCGGAGCGCGTGTGCAGGTCATTCAGGATCGCCTGGCGATCGGAGAGGAAACCCGCGCGCGCCTGGTGGAGTCGCTCGAGACCGCTCTTCGCTTCGGCAAAGACCGGATCAACGTGGTACCGATTTCGGATATAGGAAATCGAAAACCGGATAGCGAAGAATCGCCAAAGCAGCGGGAAAACGCTCGTTCCGCAATCCGCAATCCGCAATCCGAAATGCCTTTTTCGACCGGCTGGCATTGCGCGCATTGCGATCTCGATATTCGCCCACCGACTCCCGGACTCTTCAGCTTCAACAATCCGCTGGGCGCCTGCCCGACCTGTCGCGGTTTCGGCAGGACGATCGCGATTGATCTGAACCGCGCAATCCCCGATCGCAGCTTGAGCATCTCCGGCGGTGTGGTGCGCGCTTTTCAAGGACAGCAATTTGGCGAATCGCAGAAGGACCTGCTCCGTGCCTGCGCCCGCGAAGAGATCGATGTGCGCACACCGTTTGAGGACCTGCCCAAAGCCGATCAGGATTTCGTCATCAACGGCGAAGCCCGGGATACCGACACCGATGTCGAAGAGCTGGCGGAGAACGATCGCTGGTATGGCGTGCGCGGATTCTTCAAATGGCTCGAGAGCAAGACCTACAAAATGCACGTGCGCGTATTGCTCAGCCGCTACCGCGCTTATACCACCTGTCCTGATTGCAACGGGGGACGCTTTCAACCGGCCGCGCTGAATTATAGAATTGTTTCGCGCGCGCAGGGTGAAACCAGGGAAACGGCGCGAACCCTGCCCGAAATCGCGCTGCTTTCCATTGCCGACGCACGGAAGCTCTTCGCAGATCTGGCTTTGCCGCCTAACGACTCGACCGCGGTAATGTTGCGCAACGAGGTCGTCACCCGACTGCGTTATCTGTGCGAAGTCGGGCTCGGCTACCTGACGCTCGATCGCTCCACCCGCACGCTCAGTGGCGGCGAAGTGCAGCGAGTGAACCTGACGACCTGTCTCGGTGCCTCGCTTGTAAACACCCTCTTTGTCATGGACGAACCGAGTGTCGGGCTGCATCCGCGTGATGTCGGCCGTCTCGTGCGCGTCATGCACGATTTGCGCGACAAAGGCAACACACTGCTCGTAGTCGAGCACGAGGAAGCGATCATCCGCTCATCGGACCACGTGATCGATATCGGACCGGGCCGCGGAGAGCGCGGAGGCGAATTGGTTTTCAGCGGTGCGCTCGAACAAATAGTCCTGCGTGGAAAGTCGCTTACGGCCGATTACCTCACTGGGCGAAAGGTGGTCCCGGTTCCGAAATCGCGCCGAAAATCAACCGCTTCGATCAGGATCACTGGCGCGCGCGAGCACAATCTCAAGGACCTCAATGTCGAAATTCCACTCGGCATTTTCAACTGCGTCACCGGCGTTTCGGGATCTGGCAAATCGACGCTCATTCACGAGGTTCTTTATCGGAACCTGCTCCAGGCGAAGGGACAGCCGAGTGAGCAGGAACCGGGGGCGTGCAAGTCGGTCACTGGCGCGCACCGCATCGGCGACGTCGTGATGGTCGATCAATCGATGCTCGCGCGCACACCGCGCTCGACGCCAATTCTCTACCTCGGACTCTACGATCGCGTGCGCGAGCTGTTCGCCGCGCAACCGGAAGCGATGGCGCAAGGACTGACGGCGAGCGCATTCTCCTTCAATTCCGGGAGCGGTCGTTGCGAACGCTGTTGCGGCACTGGTTTCGAAAAGATCGAGATGCAATTCCTGAGCGATCTTTACGTGCGGTGTGCCGAATGCGAAGGCCGCCGCTTCCAGCCGCACGTCCTGCGCGTGCGGCTGCACGAAAAATCGATTCACGACATCCTGCAACTCACGGTCAATGAAGCGATCCAGTTTTTCGCTCAGATCGGGGAATCCGAGAAGCTGGGCAATCCTCTCGATGTCCTGGACGAAGTCGGCCTTGGTTATCTGCGGCTCGGCCAGCCGCTCAACACGCTTTCCGGCGGCGAATCGCAGCGGCTGAAACTCGTCCGGCACCTCGCGGATGAGGATGCCCACGCGAAACAGAACGGGTCCGCCCACGGCAACCTTCTTATCTTCGACGAGCCGACCACGGGACTGCATTTCGACGATGTCGCCCTGCTGGTGAAGCTCTTTCAACGGCTCGTTGAGGCCGGCAACACCATCATCGTGATCGAGCACAACCTCGAGGTGATCAAGTGCGCCGATTGGGTGATCGATCTCGGGCCCGAGGCGGGCGACGAAGGCGGGAAACTCGTCGCCGCCGGCACTCCGGAAGCGATCGCGCGAATCGCTGCCTCGCATACCGGAGGATTTCTGCGGACGATTCTGGGGCGCGCCGGCGACTCGCTGAAGACTTCCGGAAAGCGAATTCGTTATGACGTTACGGATGCCGAGGAAAGTGGATTGGCCCGCGTGGCGGAAGAGCCTTCAGGCGAGTCATCAAACGGTGCACGCGAGTCACGTGCGTTACCCAAAAGAAACAACGCCATCCGCATTCATGGCGCGCGCGAACACAATCTGAAGAATATCTCCCTCGATATTCCGCGGGACAAGATGGTGATCATCACGGGCCTGAGCGGTTCCGGAAAATCGACCGTGGCCTTCGATATTCTTTTTGCCGAAGGGCAGCGGCGTTTCCTCGACAGCATGTCGCCTTACGCGCGGCAATTCGTCGAACAACTCGAAAAACCGGATGTCGATCTCGTCGAAGGCGTGCCGCCAAGTGTTGCAATCGAACAACGTGTCACGCGGGGCGGCGGCAAGTCGACCGTCGCGACCGTGACCGAGGTTTACCATTTTCTCCGGCTCCTTTTCGCCAAGACCGGAACGCAATTTTGTCCGGATTGCGATCTGCCGCTCGAAAAACAAAGTCTGGCCGCGATCGTGAAACAACTCGAGACGGCCGTGAAACGCGGACCGCTCAAGGTTCTGGCTCCGCTGGTGAAAGCGCGCAAAGGATTTCACACGGACGTCGCGCGGTGGGCGGAGCGGCAGGGATTCGATACGCTCTTCGTCGATGGCCAACTCCTGCCGATCGCCCAGTTCCGAAAGCTCGAGCGTTTCAAGGAGCACACCATCGATGTCGTGGTCGGGGCGATCGACACCAGGCGAATTCTGAAGGCGCGGAATCTGGTCCAGCGTGCGCTCGATATCGGGCGCGGCACCGCGCACCTGCTCGATGCGAAACATCGCGTCACCGTCATGAGCACGGAGATGAGCTGTCCAGGCTGCGGGCGGGCCTTTGAAGAACTCGATCCGCGCTTGTTCTCTTTCAATTCGCCGCACGGCGCCTGCCAGGAGTGCGGCGGTTTCGGGGAGATCTGGAATGTCGCGAAGCAAACAGGCACGGAGGATACGGGCGATTCCGTGCTGGAAAATGAACTGGCCGCGGAACGGGAATCGGAGTGGATCGGCGAAGATGAAGCGGTGCCCTGTCCCGCCTGCCACGGATCGCGCTTGAATCCGATCGCGCGGCACGTGCGGCTGCAAGATCAGACGATCGATAATTTCACTACTCTCTCGGCCGGCGAAGCGGTGCAGTTGATCGGCAAACTTCGTTTTCGCGGCAACCAGAAAACCGTGGCCGACGATCTCGTGCCGGAAATTTCGCAGCGGCTTCAGTTCATGGAAAACGTGGGGCTCGGATATCTCGCGCTCGGACGTTCCGCGAAAACCTTGAGCGGCGGCGAATCGCAGCGGATTCGTCTCGCGGCGCAGCTCGGCTCGAACTTACGCGGCGTTCTGTATGTTCTCGATGAACCGACGATCGGGCTGCATCCGCGTGACAATCTTCGGCTGCTCGAGACCCTGACGGCGCTACGGGAGAAGGGAAACTCGCTCGTGATTGTCGAGCACGACGAAGAGACGATGCGCCGCGCCGATCACATCATCGATCTCGGTCCCGGCGCAGGGGTGCATGGCGGCGAAGTCGTCGTGCAAGGCACGCTGCGCGAGATCGAAAAGCACACGAGTTCGGAGACGGGCCGCTGCCTGAAATATCCCTTGTGTCACCCCACGCGAAAGACGCGACGTTCGTTAGGCGAAGTCGAGCAATGGGTCGAAGTCCGCGGCGCGCATGCGCACAATCTGAAAGATGTGGATGTGCGTTTTCCGGTGGGCCGGCTCTCGGTTATCACCGGAATTTCCGGCTCTGGTAAATCGACATTAATGCGTTCGGTTCTATTGCCGGCGGTGAAGGAACGTTTAAAGAAGGAGCGGGGCAAACAGCGGGAGTTATTCTCCGCCATCACCGGCGCCGAAGCGTTTGAGACTGTCTACGAAGTGGATCAGTCGCCGATCGGGAAGACGTCGCGCTCCACGCCGGCGACCTACATCAAGGTTTTCGACGAGATCCGAAAGCTCTACGGGCAGTTGCCCGTTTCGCGCGTGCGCGGGTATTCGCCGAGCCGGTTCTCCTTCAACGCGGAAGGCGGCCGTTGCGAAACATGCAATGGCCAGGGCGCGATAAAACTCGAGATGAGCTTTCTGCCGAGCAGCTATGTGCCGTGCGAGGATTGCGGCGGCCGCCGGTACAATCCGCAGACGCTCGAAGTTCTTTATAATGAAAAGAGCATCGGCGACGTGATGGAGATGACGATCGAGCAGGCCGCGACGTTCTTTGCCACGAACCAGAAGATTGCCCGCCCGTTTTCGCTCCTGGTCGATACCGGTCTGGGATATCTGAAGTTGGGCCAGCCGAGTCCGACCCTGAGCGGTGGAGAAGCGCAGCGGCTCAAGCTCGCGACGGAGCTGACGCGCGGGATAGGGCGTGCGCAAAACGAGCGGATTCGGAAAATGCGCAAACCGAAATCGACCCTTTATCTCCTCGAAGAGCCGACGATCGGCCTGCACATGGCGGACGTGGAGTTGCTCCTGAAGGTGCTGCACCGGCTGGTGGATGAAGGCAACACGGTGATTGTGATCGAGCATAATCTGAGCATCATCGCGGAAGCGGACTACATCGTGGACATTGGTCCGGAAGCTGGGGCGGAGGGCGGAGAAATCGTCGCGACAGGCACGCCCGAAGAAGTCGCAAAAAGTCGCATCAGCAGAACCGCGCCGTTCTTGCGCGATGTATTGAAAGTGACGCGGCAGCGAGGAAGCGCTTGAGCGCCCGCGAGGCAACTCGTCGTCTGCGCGGCTCGGGATGACAGCGTTTTTCCCCGCGGCGCAATCAGATCACCGTTTTTATTGCCGGTCGCTTGAAGATCGCTGAGTATCGCTCGCCGCATGCTCTCCTATTACCTTCACAATCTCGATCCGTTCATTTTCAGGCTCTGGGACAATGTGGGTCCGCGCTGGTATGGCCTGGCCTACGTGCTCGCGTTTATTTGTGGGTTCGCGCTGCTGACCCAGTTCTCGAAGCGCGGTTACCTGGATCTCAAACAATCCGCCGTCGGTGACTTCATTACATGGACGGCGCTTTTCGGCGTAATGGTCGGCGGCCGTCTTGGCTACGTCATTTTCTACCGACCGGAAATGCTCCGAGAGCCGCTTTCCATCCTGCGGGTTTGGGAAGGCGGGATGTCCAGTCACGGAGGAATGCTCGGCGTGGTGCTCTTTTCGCTCTTCTACGCTCGCCGGCATAAGCTTACGTGGACGAACCTCGGCGACAATCTGGTGGTCGCCGTGCCGATCGGCTTATTTCTTGGCCGCTGCGCCAATTTCATCAACGGCGAACTTTACGGGCGGATCGCCAACGTCCCGTGGGCGATGCAATTTCCGAAGGAGTTGCTCGAGTCAGCGAATACCGCGGAAGCTGAGGGCGCACTCGCCGCCTGCCGGCAGATCGATCCGTCCCTCAGTTCCGTCGAAGCGATCGTTGAGGCCGTGCGAACAAATCCGAAGATCGCGATCGTCTTGCGCGGAATCCTCACGCCCCGACATCCTTCGCAGCTTTACGAGGCGCTCCTCGAAGGGGTTGTGTTGTTTGCGATCCTGTGGTTTGTGCGCACTCGTGCGCGCACCCCAAACGGTTTTCTCACGGGATTATTCATGATCTGCTACGCGATCTTCCGAATCGTCGTGGAATATTTCCGGGAACCGGATGCGCCTTTGATTGGCATGTTTACGCGCGGCCAATTCTTCTCGTTTTTCGTCATCGCCCTTGGGATTGGCTTCATCGTCACCGCGCGGCGGCGCCCGACCTATCCGCGGAAGCTTTCCGCGTAAGCATCTCGGCGCTTTCCCTTTTGCGGAAAGTCCGGTATTACTCCAGGCAAGTTGGCGCACATGCTACCTCCGAAGATTCTCGCGGCCGGCGGTCTGCTCTTCGCGTTCGAACACTCGACTGTCGCCGGCAAGATCGTTCTCGCGCTGCTCTGCATCGTCTCGGTCTTCAGCTGGTCGATCATGATCACGAAGCTGCGGGTGGTGCAGTTCGCGCGGAAACAGAATGCGCGGTTTCGCGCGGCCTTCCGCAAGGACCGGCAACCACTGCGCTTGTTTGAAAATCACGCCCGGTTCCCCGGGGCGCCGCTCTTCAACATTTACCGGGCCGGCTGTGAGGAAATGACCTTTCAGCTGCTTGGCTCGGCGGAAGTGGACGAAACATTTCGGGCGCGGCTCGGCATTGCCGACAAGATCACGCCCGCCCAAATGCACGCGGTGAATGCGGCGATGGAGCGTGCGGTGGGCGAGACCGCGCTCGGGCTGGAGTCGCAGATGATTCTGCTCGCGACAGCGGTGAGCGGCTCGCCGTTCCTGGGATTGCTCGGAACTGTCTGGGGAGTGATGGACACATTCACCGATGTGGCCGTGGCCGGTTCGCCAAATCTCGCGACGATGGCGCCCGGTGTTTCCGGCGCGTTGATTACCACTGTCACGGCGCTCTGCGTGGCGATTCCGGCAATGTTTGGCTACAATTTTCTCGTCACCAGCATCCGCGGCATGATCGTGGAGATGGATAACTTCGCAGCGGAGTTGGCCTCGGAGTTTGAGCACAAATACGTGGATCATAATGCGCGTGATCCGGAGTACCGACGATGAAGAGAGAAAAGGGGAAACGTCCAACGTCCAACGTTCAACGTTCAACGTTCAACCGGGGAATCTGAGAAATGCGGCGCTATTCCCAACGACACAGTCTCTCGACCCTTTCCGAGATCAACATCACGCCGCTCCTCGATCTGGCGTTCGTGCTGTTGATCATTTTCATGATTACGACGCCGCTCCTGGAAAATAGCGTAAGTCTCGTTATCCCATCGAGCGGCGCGGCGAATGCGCCAGTCAATCCGGCGCAGGTTCAGACGATTTCCATCGATCGCCGGGAGACGATCCGATTCAACAACGAGCTGGTCGATACTCAGACCCTGGTGGCGCGACTCACGGACGTGAAGCGGGCGAATCCGGATGTGGCCGTCGTGATTCGTCCCGATCGCGAGCTGCCGGTGCAGAAATTGATCGCCTTGATGGATGCGTTGCAACGCGCGCAAATCACAAAGGTGGGAATCGCGACGAAAGCCGAGACGAAATAGTCGATGCCGCGAGACGCACGCTTTTGGCGCAACGTCACGATCATCGCGGTCGCGCACATCGTGGCTGTCATTGCGCTCGTTCGTTGGAACCTCCAGGTGCGGAAGCCGAGTTTCCAGAGCATCGTTTGGCTGAGCGGCGGCGGCACGGAGGTTGCCGCGCGGAGCGCGCCGGCGCACCCGGAGCGGGCGATTGAGACAACGCCTCCCCCCGAACCAGACACGCCTCGCTCGAGGCCGGAGGAAAAAGAGGAGCCGCCTGTCCCGACCTCGTCCAAGAGCAATATCCAACTTCCCATCGCCACGCCCACGCCTTCTCCAATCCCGAAACCGCTTTCGAAGCCGAGCGTGACACCCATTCCGAAAGCGTCGGTGAAACCCTCGGCCAAGCCGACCCCGAAAAAATCTGCCGAGGCAAAGGCCGCGCCGAAACCTTCGCCGAAAAAGAGCGCTACGCCGTCCGAACAGAAAAAGGCAAACGAGGAAGCCAAAAAGGAGTCGGTCAAGGTTGCCCCCGCCAACGCGAATGGCACCCAGGGCCCAAACTCCGGCTCAACGGAAACCAGCGGAACGGCGCGATCCGCGGAATTTAGTTGGTACGGGAAAATGCTCCACGACCGATTTTACAGCGAATGGATTCAGCCCACGACGAGCGTTGGCGTCGGAGCCAAGATGTCCGCGCTAGTCAGGATTCGGATCGAGAAGGATGGCCGCATCTCGAAGTTTACGCTCGTGAGACCATCCGGCAATGTGGTGGTGGATGAGTCGGTCGTGGCGGTTGCCAAAAAGGTGACGCAAGTTGACCCCCTGCCGAAGGGTCTCGGGGGCGGCGCCTTCTACGAGGTGAATATTAACTTCGAGTTGAACCCGGAGCAGTAGACTGTGGCGCGGCTCGCCTACCCTATTTGTCCTTCGACTCCGCTTCACTCCGCTCCGGATGCCAATTGGCGAAATCGAGGCGGTTACAGCAGTGCGAGTGATTTGCCTTCGCGGTGCTCCACCTGATCCATCGTGCATTGCCGGGGCGATTTTTCCGGACGCCACCGCAAAATCTTCGTGCCATGGCGAAAACGTTCCCCGGTAAAGTGATCGTAGGTGACTTCCACGACCGTCTTCGGATCGACTGGTTCCCACTGACCGCTTCGTTCCGTGCTCCAGCGGCTCGGACCCCCCGGCGCGTTGCCGGTGAATCCCGGTTTCTTCTTCAACGCTTCGAATTTTTTGGTCAGCGCGGCGCGTTCGCTCGCTTTGAATGCCGAGGTGAAACCGACATGATGCAGCAGTCCGTCATCATCATATAATCCGAGGAGCAACGAGCCCACCAAGCGCGAGCCGGTGGCATAACGGAAACCGCCCACCACGCAATCGGCGCTGCGCATCTGTTTCACTTTCACCATCGCTGTCCGCTCACCGGAAGCGTAGGGCGCCTCGATTTGCTTCGCGATCAAGCCATCGAGATTACCACCGACTTTATCGAACCATTTCTTCGCGGTGGAGAGCTTCGTTGTCGCGGGGGACAGGCGGATTCTGCTTTTTGCCTTCAAGTTTTCGCGGGCGAACGCTTCGAGTTTTTTGCGGCGCTCGCGCAGCGGCAGTGCGAGCAAAGATTTCCCGGCTGTGTCCGCGAGCAGATCGAACACGATCAGCAGAGCTGGATGCGCCGCGGCAAGTTTCTGCACGCGACTCGCGGCCGGATGTAATCGCAGTTGCAACTCATCGAAGGAGAGAGCGTCGCCGATCGGAATGACCAGCTCGCCATCGAGCACAAAACGCTTTGCCTTGAGCGCCTGAATCTGCGCCACAATGTCGGGGAAGTAACGCGCGAGCGGCTGTCCTGCTTTCGATTGCAGGAAAACGTTTTTGCCATCTCGAAACGCGAGGCAACGGAATCCGTCCCACTTGGGCTCGTATTGCCAGTCGTCGCCGACCGGAATTTCATTGACGGAACGCGCCTCCATCGGTGGCAGCGGAGGCTTTAGCGGAAGCGGCATGGTGCGATCATTTGGTATATCTCCGCGGTTCCAGTTTCGCCGGACGCTTTCCTTTTCGCACGGCGCCGGCCACCGGGATGTAAGGCAGTTCGCGGCGATCGACCGCGCAGCGCAGCAATAGTCCGCCGCGGCTCATGTCTCCCCGCCCGACGAAATCCGCTGGAAAGCGCAGCCGCTTGCCAAAATGGGCGAGGAGAATGTCGACATATTTTCCGGTGGCCACGCTCCCGAGAAGGACCACTTCGCAATCCGCCGTCAATTTTCTCGCCAGCTTCTTAATGTCGCGTTCGAGAGGCTCCCGATAACGCGGATCGCCTTCATCGATGTCGACCGTACCGAACTCGCGTAGGTCCTCGATTCCGATTCGTGACGCGGCCGGAACCAAGCCGCGATTCGGCGTGATGACGAGCACGCCGGACGTCCGGGGTGCCGGTTGAGCGAACACATTCGCGTAAGCGAGCTTTCCCCGAAAATAAAGGCCGCTCAGAAAAGAGAACACTTCGCCGAGCGTCGGACGGTTTTCGCTGCGCAAACGCCGGGCGAGCTCGAATTGCGCCCGCTCGCTCATGATCATTCGGGCGCGCTGGCCGCCAGCATAAGCGGGCGACAAAAGAAAAGTGCGGCTCATCCGAGAGCGAAATGGACCTTCCGTTATTGACTGAGCGCGAGGGCTCTCGGCGTCTGCGCGACGCGGGACGACGATTGTTCGAGCGTGCGCGCGCGAGTTCGGTTCGCCTGGAGCTCCGGTAGATGTCTCTCGGACCATCGGCAAAGTCCGTGCAGCGGATCGATCAAGGTGCGTCCGAGACGGGTGAGCGAGTATTCGACTTTAGGCGGGACGACCGGATGAACTTTGCGCAGGACCAAGCCGTCGCGCTCCAGGCTGCGGAGCGTTTGCGTAAGCATCTTCTGAGAAATTCCCCCGATTTCCCGTTGTAACGCGGCGTATCGCTGAGTCCCGTTGGCCAGGACCTGGATGATGAGCGCAGTCCATTTGTCCGCGATCCGGTCCAGGACGATGCGCGAAGGACACTGGGGTTTTAAGACCGAAGCGCGCGAAGACTTCATTCGCCATCTGTAGGAGCATTCCAACGCAGCGCAAGCGGAGAGTAACGAACCAGAAGGGTTGTATGATGTCTCGCCGCCGTTGTAACCGCTTCGCTAAGCGAAGCGATCGGGAGAAAAGACGGAACCGCAGGACGTCGCGCACGAAGCGACGGCTACAGGCTTGCGTTCATTTGATTTCGCTAGGACGCTTCCGTCGGATATGCGCCACCGAGGCAACCCATCGCTGTGAAAATCCTTGTCGTCGGCAGCGGCGGCCGGGAACATGCGCTCGCCTGGAAATTGCAGCAATCCTCCCGCGTTGATCGAATTTTTTGCGCGCCCGGCAATGCGGGCACAGCGGACGTGGGAGAAAACGTTGCAATCCCGGCGAACGATCTGCCGGCCTTGGTTCACTTCGCCAAAGAGAACAAGATCGGATTAACCGTGATCGGACCGGATGACCCGCTCGCGGCCGGCATCGCGGACCTTTTCGAGGCGGAGGGGCTCCGCATTTTCGGCCCGTCGAAGTCCGCGGCGCGCCTCGAATCCTCGAAAATCTTCGCGAAAGATTTGATGCGGAAGAACAAAATTCCAACGGCGCGCGGCGCCGCCTTTTCCAAGTGCGAAGCGGCGTTTGCCTTTGTCGAAGAGTCGCGATTTCCCCTCGTGATCAAGGCCGACGGGCTCGCGCTCGGCAAGGGCGTGATCGTGGCGCAGGATGCGGCAGAGGCGCGAGGGGCGATCGATTCGATGATGGTGCAGCACCGCTTTGGCGATGCGGGAGAGCGTCTCCTGGTCGAAGAATGCCTGACCGGCTCGGAGTGCTCGTTGCATGCGCTCGTGGATGGGAAGAGCTATCGCATGCTCGCGACGGCTCGAGATCACAAGCGGGCATTTGACGGCGACACAGGACCGAACACGGGAGGGATGGGCGCATTTAGCCCGGCGGACAATTTCGACGCCAACCTCCAGGCGCAATTCGACCGCGAGGTCATGGGTCCTTTGCTAAATGGCTTGAAGGAAAGCGGCGTCACATTTCGTGGATTGCTCTTTCCCGGTCTCATGGTTACGGCCGAAGGGCCGCGAGTTTTGGAGTTCAATTGCCGGTTCGGCGATCCAGAAACGCAAGTCATCCTGCCGCGCTTGAAGTCAGATTTGCTCGAACTCCTCGAGGCGACAATCGATGGCACGTTGGACCGGAGCGTAATCGAGTGGGATGAACGCGCGGCGGTTACGGTGGTGCTCGCCTCCGGTGGGTACCCGGGGAAGTATGATACCGGAAAACCGATTCAGGGCTTGGAGCGCTCGGCGAAGGTAGAGGACGTTCATATTTTCCACGCCGGAACGCGGAAGGGGAACGGAACGGTGGTGACAGCCGGCGGCCGTGTCCTGGCGGTGACCGCACTCGGGGAGAGCGTGGCAGCGGCGCGGACGCGCGCCTACGAGGCGGTCTCACAGATCGATTTCGAAGGCTGTCATTACCGGCGGGATATTGCTCTCGGCGCAGTTGCGCCTAAGGTCGTTGACCACTGATGTTCCGGCGCGTCTTTCTGTTTATTGTCGTCCTTTTCGGTTGGAGTGCGGCGGCGAATCTGTCCGCGCAATCCCCGGCCAAGCCGGCCGGTGCTTCGCCCTCGCCCGTCCCGCCGGTAGCGTCGCAAGTTTCCCCGACACCCAGCACGAAGTCGCTCGTCGATTCGATGGACTCCGCGGACCTGAAAGAAGCGATTCAGCTGCTCAAGAATAACTACATCAAACCGGAGGCGCTGAACGAGGCCGAACTAAATCGCGCGACATTTGAAGGAATCCTCCTGCGGCTGGGGCGGGGTGTAGTTCTCCTTTCCGATTCCGCAGTCGAAACGGCCGAGCCCGCCGCCCCGTTTTACGGTGAGATCCTGGAAGGTCACATTGGTTATGTTCGGTTCGGGGCTCTCATCCGTCCGAATCTCGACGCGCTCGATGCGAATTTGAAAACGTTCGCAGGCAAGAAAGTGGATGCGCTCGTGATTGATTTGCGGGCCAGTCCGGCCACAAACGATTTTTCGACAGCATCCGAGTTCGCGAAACGTTTCTGTCCAAAAGGGAAACCGCTCTTTACCCTGCGCAGAGCCACCGCCAGGCAGGAAC
>JBEEHC010000133.1:0-36860 GCA_041167205.1 Verrucomicrobiota bacterium | reverse complement strand
TCAGGCTTTACCTTGGCGGACGGTGTCAAACAACAAAAAACCGCAACCCGTCCTCGGTGGCCCAGATCAATGGCGCAGTTGGGAATCGATTTCCAACGCCTTTTGTAGATGAGCATTGGCCTCATCCGTCCGTCCCATTTGCCGCAACGTGTTGGCTAGGTTGTGGTGTGCGGCGGCGTTGTTGGGATTGAGTTCCAAGGCCTTGTTGTAATGAACAATGGCCTCATCCAGGCGTCCATGGCGCTGAAGCGAGTTGGCCAGATTGTATTGTGCTTCCACGTATCGGGGGTTGATTTCCACGGCTTTCTCGTAGTGAGCGAGGGCCTCATCGATACGTCCCCTTGGCCCAAGCACAGCCGCGAGATTGTAATGTGCCAGCGCGTTACGGGGATTGATTTCCAGCGCTTTCTCGTAATGAACGATGGCCTCATCCACCCGTCCAAGCCGTCGAAGTACGTTAGCCAGATTGTAGTGAGCGTCAGAGTGGCGAGGGTTGAGCTCGAACGTCTTAAGGAAATGAGCGATAGCTTCTTGCAGGCGCCCGTTACGCGCAAGATTGGTAGCTATGTTGTTGTAGGCCATCCAGCTCTTGGGGTTCTTTGAAATGGTCGTCCGCCAAAGCGTGTCCAAGTCGGTATACATCGCGCACTGCCTCCAGCTCAGCAGGCCAAGCAACCCTAACAAAGCTCCGGAAACAGCTCCTTGCAGAACTCGTCTCTTTTCCCCAAGAAAGTCGAAAGCACGGGTGATCCCAGCCGCGGCCAATGCCAGCGGCCCGATACTGGCCAGATATTGATAATGGTCGGCGACAAAGGAATAGCGAAACGTGTAGAGCATGATGAATCCTAGTAACGGACTGAGAGTCGCGACAAAGAACAAGGCTGCGACTTCGGGTCCCCGACCAAGATAATTTCTCGCAAAGTAAATCACCGCCGCGGCGGCAGCCGTCGCTAGGAGCCAGGCGTAGTCGAGTGGGTTGCTCGCGGAAACGGTCCAGCGCGGATAGCTAAAAGTGAGGTTTACCGGCCACAACAGCTTTCCCGCATAAAACCAAAACGCCCGGCCTGCCACAAGAAACCGCTCAGGCAGTCCGATTTCGAAAAGCTCGCCCTGGGTGCCTTGATGATAGCGCTCCCACCACACACTCACTAGCCCCATCGCAATGCCGAGCGCCACAAACGGCGCGATCTCCGCAAGCCGGCGCCCATTGATCCGCGTTTTTTTCAACCACAAGATTAGGAGCAACGCAGCCGGAAGGGTGCAGGCGGTTGTCTTGCTGAAGAGCGCGAGCGCGTAAAGCAACAACGCAAGGCCGTAATACCTCCACTTCTGGCTAGAGGAGGCTTCCACGAACTTGACCCACGCCAGGAGCGTAAGCAGGAAGAATAGGCCCATCAGAACGTTCTTGCGTTCCGTAATCCAAGCCACCGATTCCACCTGCACCGGATGCAACGCGAAGATTGCCGCCGCCAGCCACGCGCCGGGCACGCGCAGAAGCCCGAGCAAACGCCAGACGAGGAGCGCATTGACGGTGTGAAGCAGAATGTTCACCCAATGATAGCCCTCCGGATGCAGCCCCCAGAGCGCGTGCTCGAGGCGAAAGCTCGTGTAGACAAGCGGAAAATATTGCGACGGAGAATCGAGAGAAAACCAGATGCGGGTTAGGCCGTCCGGCGTGGTCAGTAGCTTGTTCTCCGTAACGTACACATCGTCGTCCCAGATGAACCCCGCATGCCAGGCCTGCTGATAGACCAGGATAGTCGCGGCGGCCAAAAGCAAACCCCGAAGCCAATTCTCCCACGCCAGAAATCGTGGGAGTGGCGCGATGACACCATCCGTCGTTTTTCCACGGCGAACTCTACTCTGGGATCTCCGCCTCATTCGATTTTCCTCGCCGTCAAGGATGCCAGGCGATTAGGCAATTCTTTGCCAGCCGGGAACAGCTTGCGGAGGCGGGCGTGGGAACCCTCGAGTGGGGACAGGGACTCGTCCCGGTCGCTTTCGGCTGCCCAGTGCCATCGCCAGGAACAGAGAAAACTGCGCTTTGAATCGCGTTGTTTGGCCTTTATCTGCTGACGAATCCTACCCAGTGGCGGAGAATCAGTTCTGCGCGCTGATCACGAAAGTGGATTGAACCTGAGGACTTGAGGTCTCCGCGTAGAGTCCCAGACACCCGAAGCGAATGTCCAGGACCGCCGCTGTGGTGGGCGACTTCGGGACGGTCCAATTGAAATATTGCACTCTCGGGTCACGCTGACTTGTAATATACGCAAAGGTCGTGCCGCCATCGAGTGAAAGGAGAATTTCCGTCTCACACAAGGTCGGTTCGACGTCGGGAAAGACCGCCGTCCATTCAATCCTCACAACTTGTCCGGGCATCAACACCTCTCCCGGTTTCGGCGAAATCAGTTTGGCACTGTATTGTTTCTTACGCGCCGCGGACGCCGTTGTGAGCGATTGCGGAGCGAAAGCAAACGTCAACGCAAGCAGTGTTAAAATTAACCGTTGGGTTTTCATTGCCTCAGTCCATCCTAATTAGCGTTAACTGTCAATCGCAACGGTAACTTCGTGAGGTGGACAAAACAGGGTTCGGACCCAGAAGCTTCGTAAGTCCGCACGAATCCGACGTCACGGCAATTTGTTCGGATAGCGCTTACCGCGCCATTGTGGTCGGATTGGCGCAATTCTGCGACCTTGCTAAATCGGGTTCGAATCCCATTACGGTCGCCACCTTGTGAATCGCCTTCGCCATCAAGGATTTCGCCTGTTTAGACGATACCACGCGTTGCTGTGCGATATCGAGCAAGGCACCGGAGTACGTGCTCTTGCGTCAAATGGTGTGGTTCACCGGCTCTCGCCGCCCCGCAAAATCTGATAATCAGTTTCATTACGCGCCGCATGGGTCAGGTTGCAGCAACGTGCGTGCCGAAAATGCCTGGTGTCCTCCAAAATGTGAGGCGATCACTTTTCACTACCGACCTCCTGGCATTCTCGCGTCCAGGAAGAACTCGATCACCCGGGGTCAAGACCGAAGGGCTCCTGGGTGATCCCAAGGCCATGCCGCCTGATGAAATCGTTGCGGCAAAAGATGCAATCCCTCGACTCCAGCAGGATCTGCGAAATTGGCCCCGGCCGGACCGCGAGGTTTTCGAACGTTACTTCGTGGAAGGCCTGGAGCCGGAAAAGATCGCGATGGTCACGCGTCAGCCGTTGAAGATCGTTCGAAAAACAATATCCTCGATCCAAGACCGATTGCGTGAGGAGATGCTCGCGCAGGAGGTGACCGGATGAAAGACGCACTCCAGCCCGGCTTTCGTCCTGCCAAAGTCATCGTGAACGCTTTGAACCATCGAGAAACCGAGGCTCCGTATGAGCAACATTGAACCTGACGAGCGTGGGTTGCTCCTGGCCTGTCCGCACTGTGGAAAGCGCAACCGGCTGAAGTACGAAGGACTTGGGCAGACGTTCCGTTGTGCTCAGTGCAAGAACGAATTGCCATCGCCCCGTGAGCCCATCGACCTCAAAAGCGATTTAGTTTTCGACGCGCTGATGAGCCGCTCCGCCTTGCCGGTGCTGGTGGACTTCTGGGCGCCTTGGTGCGGACCGTGCAAGATGGTTGCACCCGAGATTGTCAAAGTAGCGAATGAAACCGCCGGCCACTTTGTCGTGGCCAAGGTGAATACCGAGGAGCTGCCGAGCCTGGGGCGAAAGTTTCGTGTCACCGCCATTCCGACAATGATGCTCTTCAAAGGCGGAATCGAAGTCGCGCGCCAGGCCGGGGCGATGCCGGCGCCGGCCATCCGGAAATTTATCGAGCCCTGGCGGTGAAAAATCAGATTGCTGGCGCGGCCGATGGGCGGTCGCCGCGGTCTTTTCGTCGGCGTCGCTGCGGCAAGAGCACAAGTTCCCAAAGACGCAGAACCCAGCCCGGAACACGCGATATTTGGGAATCCTGTTGCGGGGGGCCGCTTGCGCGAAATCCGGGCGCGCGAATTTAGCGGGCGGTTGTTTTTATTTATGGACGTTTTTTAGCCTCTTCCATATCTTGAAGGGCTGCTCAATCGGGTGATTATCAAGGCGATCGCCGCGCCGCTTTCCCTAGCGATGCGAACGAGTAACCATGAGGCGTGGGAGACGCCGCATAATTCAGGAGTGGCGTGAGCATGCAGGCGAACTTCCATCAAGTCGATTTCGAGCAGCCGCATCCGCAACGGACGCGCGCGATCTTGAAAGCCCATCCCGAGGTTCGAGCTTTGATGAGGCGCAACCCTTATACCGCCCTTATCGCCTGCCTGGTGTTGATTGTGCAGATCTCGATCGCATTTGCCGTAGGCAGGCTCGGCGCCGCGGGTTGGTGGGTAAGTTTGATCCTTGCGTATGGTATCGGTGCGTTCGCGAACCACTGCACCTACGTGATCATTCACGATGCCACGCATAACCTTGTTTTTCGAAGCAAATTCCTGAACAAGCTTCTGGCGATTGCCGCGGACCTGCCAAATCTCGTTCCGACAGCGATTGGTTTCGGCATTTACCACCTCAAGCATCATGCTCATCAAGGCGACTACGAATCGGATGCGGACATCCCGAATCAATGGGAGGCCCGGCTGATCGGTGACAACTGGTACGCCAAAGCGCTCTGGCTGCTCTTCTTTCCAATTTTTCAACTTACGCGGCCGCCGCGCCTGAGGGCGATCACGCTGTGGAGCGCCTGGACCGTCGCGAACCTTGTTTGCGCTGCAGCCTTTGATTTCGCTCTTTTCCAATTCTGCGGCTGGGCGGGTGTCTGGTATTTGGCCTGTTCGTTTTTCTTTTCGGTCGGCCTGCATCCCTTGGGAGCGCGTTGGATCCAGGAGCATTACACGCTCGATCCCGATCAGGAGACATTCAGTTACTACGGACCGATCAATGTGGTCGCACTCAACGTAGGCCACCATAACGAGCATCACGATTTTCCTTCGATTGCCTGGAACAATCTGCCGAAGCTTCGGGCGATGGCCCCCGAGTTTTACGACACCTTGCGCTTCCACACCTCCTGGACCCGCCTTTTGTTCCAGTTTTTGTTCGACCGGCGCTATACCTTGTTCTCGCGGGTGGAGCGATTGGAGGCGTCTTCGGCGATTCCTTCGCGCCTTTCGGATTTTACCGCGCCCCGAACTCTGGTCTCGAGCAGCAAATGATTTCAAACAGGAAGAATTTATTTATGGACGTTTCCCAGCCGCCCCTTATTTTATCGGCCTGGTCAAATCGGAGGAACACTCAGGCGATCGCTGCATCGCCCCCTCATTCGCGGTCCGCGAAGGAAATCCCTGCTATTCTTGATTTATGCACGTAAACGGTCAGTCCCAAGCCGAGGTAGAGACCAACTTTAGCGGGACGCTTGGTCTGGGCGATTTTGTCGTTGGCGAACGCAACGATCCGTTGGCGCCCCCCGCCGGCTTTTCAGAGTGGCGGCGCAAGGAAATTGCCTGGGCCGCGAGTCTTTATGAGCCGGACATGCTGGGCTCAGCCGACGCTCGCACCACGATTCAATACGAGGGCAAGTCGAAGCCGGTCATTAACCTTTGCTCCTATAATTATCTCGGCCTAGCGAACCATCCCGAAGTCATTGCCGCAGCCACGGAAGCGCTCCACAAATACGGCATGGGTGCCTGCGGATCGCCCATGCTCTCGGGAATGACCGATCTGCATCGGCAGCTCGAGCGAAGTATGGCGACCTTTCTCGGTCGTGAAGACGCGATGCTTTTCAATAGCGGGTTTGGGGGCGCGCTCGGAACAATCTCCGGACTGCTGCGCAAGAATGATGTGGCGACCCTGGACAACCGCTCCCACCTGAGCCTGCGCGACGGTGCGGTCCTCTCCCGCTGCCGTGTCGACCGTTTCGAACATAACGATCCTGCCTCGCTCGATGCGGCCCTCACCCGGCGCGACGGCAAGAGCCAGCTCGTCATCATCGAGGGGATCTATTCCATGGAAGGTGATTTCGCCCGAATGGACGATTTGATCAGTGTGGCGGAGTCGCATAACGCCAGCATCTTTATCGACGAGGCGCACTCGATGCTGGCCTGCGGGGAGAACGGGCGCGGCGCCGCTGAAATTTTTGGCGTCGAAGACCGGATTCCGTTGGTTTACGGCACCTTCTCGAAGGCGTTCGGGGCTTTGGGCGGTTTTGTCGCCGGCGCTCGTAATACGATTGATTACCTCCGGCTTTACGCACACTCGTATGCCTATTCCTGTGCGCTCCCGCCAGTCGTGGTCGGAGCGATTTTGAAGGCACTCGAGGTCGCCACGCGCGAGCCGCAACGGCGCGAGCGGCTTTGGGAGAACGCCAGTTATTTTCGCTCCCAATTAAGCGCGCTCGGGATTGATACCGGCGAGTCCGACACTTACATCATGCCGCTGGTGGTCGGCGACCGCGATCGGATGTGCCGGCTTGGCCACGAACTTCGCCGCCGCGGTCTTTGGGTGGCGCCGGTGGACTACCCCGCTGTTCCAGAGGATCGGATTTGTTTCCGAGCGTGCGTCACGGCCAACCATACCCGCGCGGATTTGGATGAGGCTTTGAACATTGTTTCGGACACATTCGCGCCCGCGGAACTCCAGCACGCCTAGCGTCTACATCTGGCTCTCATACGCGCGGCGAATCACTGACAAGCAAAGCGCCGCCTCTTCGAACGATTCCGACGCGAACTCCGGTTGCCGGAAGCTCGTAATCACGTCGGGCAACATAGCCGCGAACCAGTCCGCATGATGTGAACCGGCCGAAAGCCCGCTCTCGAAACGAATTGAGTCGCTGCCGCTTCTCAGCGTGTCGTCATCAATTGCGATTTCGCCGCGTTCGCCGATCAGGCGCATTGTGTTTCGCCGCACATCAGCCCTCCAGGTGACAAAAATCTTCGCGCGACCGCCTGGAAAAACGAGCGTTAGCGTCGCTTCGTCTTCCACTTCTTCGGGCGTGGGTCGATGGAGTGAAGCGTGGACCTCAAGCGGCTCCTCCCCAAACCAGTGACGCGCAAGATAGATCGCGTGCCAGCCGTGATCCATGAGAACGCCACCGCCGGCGATAGCGGGATCGCGCCGCCAGTTCGGATGATCCGGATCGGCGACCGCGCAATCTTGGATGCGCAAAGTTTCGATCTCGACTTCCCGCAGAGAGCCGATGGCGTCCGAACCCAACATCTCCGTCGCCCGCTTGACGATAGGTGCGTATTTCCAATTATGGACCGGTACGATTGCTCGTCCGGACTCTCTCGCCAGGCTTCGTGCCTTCTCGAGTTCGACCAGGTCCAACAGAAGCGGCTTTTCGCAAAGAACGTTCCATCCCCTCGCCAGCGCTGCGAGTATCGGCTCTCCGTGCAGGGCCGGCGGTGTACAAATATCGACAAAATCGATCTCGGCTCCTGCAGCCAGTTCCTCCATCGTGGAAAACGTCGCAACCCCTGGCAGTGATTCTCGAGCGGCCTGGCGCCGTTCTTCCGTTCGATCAACCACTGCGACGATCTTCGCCTCGCGGGATTCCGCGTAGGCTGGCCAATGCCCATGGCGGGCGACCTCGCCGAAGCCAATTATCGCACCTCTTAGCACGCGTTTATTCCGCTTCGAAGCGCTCCAGCGCTCGGTCGATTATAGCCAGGGCGGCAGTTGCCTGCTCCGACGAGAGAATGAGCGGCGGATGGACGCGGACTCTGGGGGTGTAACTCATCATGATCAGACCCTCGGCCAGACAATCCTTGAAAAACTGGATGCATTTCTCTTTGGGAAGCAGCGTTTTCGTCTCCTGATCGAGAACCAAATCGAAGCCGATCAACAATCCTTGTCCGCGAACGTTGGCGATGGAGCGGTGTCGGGCCGCGAGCGTTTGCAGTCCATCGCGGAGCAAGCATCCGACCTTTGCCGAATTCTCCACCAGCTTGTCCGACAAGATAGTCTGAATCGTCACCAAGGCGGCTGCGGCGGCGAGCGGATTTCCCCCGTAGCTGGACGAAGACGCGCTCGGCAGGGAGAACGGCTTAGCGGCCATGATCTCATCGGTTGAAACGAGCGCACTCACCGGGAATCCCGACGCCATTCCTTTGCCGAGAGTCATGATGTCGGGAACCACGTTGTCGCTGCCGCAGCCAAACATCCGACCGGTGCGGCCGAAACCCGTGATCATTTCGTCGGCGATCAGCAGCGCGCCGTACTCGTTTGCGACGTCCTGCACATCGCGGAGGAATCCCGTTGGCGGCACGATGTTGCCGGCCGTTCCCTGAATCGGTTCAATGACAATCGCGGCGGGTCGTCCGCCGACGTCACTCTCAATCACACGCCGAAGCTCTTTGATCGCATGCTCCCGGCACTCGGTCTCCAAGCCTGCGAAACGAGTTGGATCGGCGTAAGGCGCGAGGTGATGACCGGTCGGCAGCGGTCCGATCAAGTTCTTCCAATCGACGTCTGAAAGCGGGAGAACGCCCGCCGTTTTCCCATGGAAACCACCGGTGAAGCCAACAATATCGGTTCGCTTCGTGTAGGAGCGCGCCAATCGAATCGCGGCTTCAACCGCTTCGGCGCCTCCGCTAAAGAACTGCGTTCGCTCCAGATTACCCGGCGCCAGTTCTGCAATCAGCCTGACGAGTTCGGCGCGTGGCTGGGAGGTAAAACTGCCGACGGATACCGCCTCGAGTTGTTTTGTGAGCGCTGCGACGTAGCGGGGATGGGCGTGACCGAGACTGGCGACCGATACGCCCGCGTTCAGGTCCAGATATGTGTGGCCGTCGAGATCCGTGAGGGTCGCCCCAGTGCCACGAGCAATCGCCAGTTCGGAGAGAAGTGCGATCGTCTGCAACCCTGGCGCGATGAATTGGTGTTCTTCATCAAAAAGCGCTTTGGTTCGCGCCTGAGGATGAGGTTGATCACGCAGCATGGACACGCCCCGTAATGAAATCTGCTATCGCGACGGAAGCCCGCTCCCGGCACGGCGCGAACGACGGCCAGTCGTTCAAGTCGATCAGCGTCAGCTCGCCCAAAGGGGAGACGATGACGTCACCGCCGAAAATATGGAGCCCGGCTGCCGTGGCCGCTCGATGGGCCAGACCTTCCAGCGCAACAAAATTAAACGGGTACTTCCGGGCCTCGCCCGAATAAAACCAGTGGAAGAATCCGCCCTCGGCGACGCCATAGAACTTTATTTCATCGCCGGCCCGATGGGCCTGCAACGCCGCAGCGTCGATCCCGCGCTTCGCGAAATCAGCCATGCCCGCTTCGAGGCGCTCGACCGAATCTACCCACTGCACATCCGCGGTCACGGAGGCGTGGACGTCGCCTCGTTTTAACCAGATGCCGCCGTTGAGATCGAGAGAACCGAGATCCGCCTTCTCTTTTGTGCTGACCAGGCGCGTGGGCGGAAACGGGACGCCTGCTTCGACCATCAACGCCGGCAGGCGATCGCGATGCGTGTTGAGCGCGGCTCGTGGGCTGTTGATGATTTTAGCGCCCTGGCGTTCCCAGTCGGCCAAATTTTCCAGCGCTGTTCTCCCCTGGCACATCGAAAAGATAATGGCCGCGTCCGCTCTGCGACTCTCGGCTTCATCAAGGGTGAGGAGATCCACGGTGAAATCCCGCTCCCGCAGCCGATGCGCTATGTGATCGAGCAGCAGGACATCATTCGAGAGATGACGGCCGGGCGAGTACTGTCTTTCTCGATATAATCCAAGCAGCCGTTTCATCACGCCGTGCTCCGAAGAAATTCTTCCGCGGTCCGGATATCATCCGGACGATCGACATCAATCGATTTCGCAATCGGAATGCCCGCGAGGTGATAGCCACGATCGAGCAGACACTCGAGAAAGATTCGCAGCGCATCGATTCCGTCGCGCCGGGCCGCTTCGGCCTCCCGGAGAATCGAGCCGCGAATCGCATAGACGCCGGCGGTGGCGTGAGCGGAAGGCGCGGCTGCGGCCCCGATGGCAAGAACACGTGAATTGCCGGGCGCACATCGCACCAAAAGCGGATTCTCGTCGCTGCCCGGCGAAGTGAGCGCAAGGATCACCGCTGCATCCTTGTGCCGCCGCGCTTCGGCCATGAATTCGGCGTAGGTTTGCGGACCGGCCACCGTGTCGACAGTGGAAAGAAGAAAGGGACCGTCGTCGCCGTCCGCTGCGAGGGTTTCGACCAGGCGAAGAAAACTATGCATCGAGGATGGCGTGGTCTCCACGATCCAGCGCAGCACGAATGGCCACTTCGACGCGGTCACATGATCGCGGACCGCGGCCGAATCTTCGTTGATGATCACGACCACTTCGGTTGCGCCTGCGTCGGCCATAGAGGTTAGGACCCGCTCGATCAAGGTCCGGCCATCCACCTTCACGAGCGGCTTCAAGTGGTTCGTTGGGCCGCGCAACCGCTCACCGCGTCCCGCCGCCAGCACGCCAGCTCTCAACAAAGTTTCGCCGGATGTGTTCATGCCAGGGCCAGCGAAGCTGATGACAAAGCAGCGGGAAGATCGGCGAGTTTGCTCAGATGCACATCGACCAGCGCTGAGTCGGGACATTCCTGTGCCTCCGCGCCCCGGAGCCACGCGGTTTTCATTCCAGCCTTTTTCGCCGGACGCACATCGCGATCGAATGAGTCTCCGACCATCATCATTGCTCCGGGATCGCCGCCGAGTTTTTCAGCGGCGTAGGTAAAGATTGCGGGCTCAGGTTTGAAAAGTCCTACCCGGCGGGAATCGACGATGATCGACAGATAAGGCTTGTAGCCAAAATCGGCGCACAGTTTCTCGACATTGCCGCAGCCGTTGGAAACCACCCCCAGCTTAAGACCACGGGCAAACAGGCTCTCGAGTAATTGGGCGTTCGCCACGGCCGCTGCGCGAACCGGCTCTACGAAACCGTCGATGAGATGTCGCTCCAGCTTTGGCTCCTTTAGTCCAAGGTGGGCGAGCTGCCACCTGACGTGCAGCGCAATCATCGGCGCCAGGTCGGACGAAGCGATTTCATCGTCCAGCATCGACCTTCGTTCCGCTTCATCGAACGCGCCGCGGATCGCAGCGCGCGGGAGTTCCGCGCCGAAATCTCTATAGAGCGTCACGAAACGATCGAGCCAATGGACCCCGTCACCGTCGAGCGTGCCGCCCATGTCAAAGAGGATGGCGCGAATCACGGAATAAGAACCCAGTCCTTCATATTTTCGCGAGAAATTTGCGGTCGGCTCTTCGCTGCCAAAACCAAAGTCCGACAAGCGCAACATTCATCGGCACCAGAATGAAGATGAAAAATAAATCGATCCGATGCAGCCATGCCAACACACCGATGGCATAAAAGCGCGTATTGTCTCCGAGCAAGTTCCAACCGCGAACGACTCGGTAAAAACACTCGCGATACCTGATCCGGTCCTCCGGGTCCACCCCCCCGGCATTCGCGCGCGCCCCGATAACTGACTCAACGTCCATGTGCAGACCATTGAGCGATCTTTGCAGGGAGAGGTACAGGCGATAAAGCCATTTGATCCATCCTGAATCGATCTTTGCCGGATCGTCTTGCAGAACGAGCCCCTGCACGACAATTGTCGCATAATGATGGCGGTGAAACTCATACATCTGGGCCTGAGCGACATTGGCAATCGCGGCCAGCGCGGCCCAAACGAGCGTTTGTCCGATTTCGCTACTGTGGACGAGGCCCGCAACAATCCCGATGTAGATCGCCGCGTGGGTAATGTATCCGCCGACGCCGTCGAGGACCCGCCCAAGTTCTGTGACCCGCCCGGTCAGACGCGCCAGTTGTCCGTCGGCCGAATCGAGGATGCTGTAGACGATGAGCAACGCAAAACCCAGAAGGGCGAACCGTTGGTTGCAGAACAAGAGGCCACCCGCCACTCCGACAACGGTGCTGAGGATGGTCACCTGCGTCGGAGTCGTGCGCAGGGCTGCTGCCAGCCGCGCCGCGACGAACCCGAGCGGCCGGAAAAAATAAACGTCCGCCAGCTCCTCGATTTCCAGAGCCTTGAAAGCGAGGCCTTGCGCAAGAACAGGTTGGCCGGCAGGAGGCATCACAAGGCCGTTGCTAGTACTCAGATTCGACAAGGTCGCAACGTCATTTTGGCCTTGCCTGCCACCCCACGCATGCTGGAATCCATGTCTCGTGTCGCCTCTAGAAGTCACCAAGGTCGAATCCCGCGCGGACAGGAACGCCTTCATCAAATTTCCCTGGCGAATTTACAAAAACGATCCGGCCTGGGTGCCCCCGCTCATAATCGAGCGCAAAGAGTTTCTCAGCCGGAAACACCCGTTCTATGAGCACGGCGACTCCGCGATCTTTCTGGCTCGTGCCGGCGGTGAAATCGTCGGCCGGATTATGGCGAGCGATGATCCCAACTACAACGCGCTTCATCAATCAAGTGTCGGATGTTTTGGGCTCTTCGAATCGATCGACGACCAGGCGGTGGCCGATGCGCTTTTTACAGCGGCCGCGGGTTGGTTACACCGCAAAGGCCGCGAGGAGATCATGGGACCGATCGATTACTCCACGAATTATGTGTGCGGTTTGCTGGTCGAGGGCTTTCAATATTCGCCTACGCTTCTCACCTCACATAATCCGCCTTATTACCGAAAGCTGATCGAAGGGTGGAAATTTGAAAAGGCGATGGACCTTTACGCCTGGTGGTTTTCGGACGGGACCGACGCGGCGGTTCGTCTGCGCCGTCTGACGGCGCGCATGAAGGACCGCCAGCCGGCTTCGATTCGACCCGCGGATCTGAAAAACCTTGAAGCAGAAGGCCGACGCATTCGCGAAATCTACAATGAAGCGTGGCAAAAGAATTGGGGCTTTGTTCCGTTTGCGGAAGCGGAGATTGATTACATGACGAAGGAGTTGAAGCCGATCGTGGAAGCTGATCTCACTCTGCTGGCTGAAGTCGAGGGACGGCCCGTGGGATTCATTCTGGCCGTCCCCGACATCAACGTCGCTCTGCAAAAAATCAATGGACGCCTGACCTGGTTCGGTCTGCCGATTGGGCTGATTAAGCTGCTGTATTACAAGGGCCGGATAAAGAAAGGGCGCCTGATCGCGCTGGGGGTAATCCCGCAATACCGGCGTCGCGGCGTCGCGGAGGCCCTCGTCTTGCGCATCATCGAAGATGGGATGATTAAGCGTGGAAGTTCCGGAGAGCTCAGCCTCACGCTCGAGAACAACTTCATGATTAACCGGTTTTTGGAAGCCATCGGCGCGGAGAAATATAAGACGTATCGAATTTATCGGCGTTCTTTGGATACGAGCGATTCCGCGTGATGACCTTGCGGCGGGTTTTGATTCTGGCCGATGAATCCGCGGAGTGGATGGTGGCGGGTTTGCGGCAGCTCGAGCGCCTGGCCCTCTCGGTCGATGAATTTGCGATCGAGAACAAAGAAACGGCGCCCGTGCTCGTTTGCATTTTTTGGCGGCCGGACCTGGATGGGTTGCAAAGATGGGTGCCGACGAATGAACGGCTGACCCGGGTTGCTTTCACGTCCGAGCTCGACGGACAACCGTTCGATCTTGTTCTAGGCACCCGGCTGTTCCTCTACCGCAAGGCCATGCGGCAATTGATGGAATCATCGCCCTCGTCGTCCGAAATCATCTCCCCGACCGGTGCAAAGGAATTGTGGGAAAGCTATTCCAAGCAGGTGGAGTCGTTGCCCTGCTGGCGTCGCGGGGCCTGGGAATACATTGCGCAGGGCGACCAGATCGACGCGATCGAGGTAAGATTCTTGCGTGGCAGCGGCAAGGCCCAGGACGGTTTCGTCTCCCGATATTTGAATCGTCCCATTTCGCGCGTAGTGACGCGCCTTCTTCTGAGATTCCCCAGCACTCCGAACGCGTGGACCTTATTTATCTTTCCGATTCCAGTCGTCGCATCGCTCATCCTCCTCCACGGGACCTATTGGTCGTTCCTGTGGGGTATCGTGCTTTTTCAGGTTTTCAGTGTTCTGGACGGTTGCGACGGAGAACTCGCGCGCGCGAAATTTCTTGAAAGCGAACGAGGACGCCGCCTCGACGATCTCTTCGATGTCCTCAGCAACATTCTGCTCGTCGTTGGCCTGGGATTTGGACTTTCCCGGCAAGCAAATCTTGCCGGACACTCCCGATCGTTTTACGTCATTGAAGGACTCATAGCCGGCGCTTTGATTGCCGTGAATGAGTTTTACCTCGTGTCGCGAAGCTCAGGCGTGGACGAGGGGAAGTCAGAGTCGCTGGGCGGCGCACTTTATCCACGCCATCGCGAATTGGTCGAGCGCTCCGGGATGTTGTTTTTGGGAGAGAAAGTCGTTTTGTGGCTGATCCAGCTAACGAAGCGTGATGTCGCCATGCTCTTCTTTGTTCTCCTGGCGGCGATAGGACAGCCCGCATGGATTTTGCATCTGCTCTTTTTCGTCACGGCGATCGGTCTGGCGCTCGCATGGCGCGCGCGTTCGACGCTGTAGCCGCTTCGCAGTGCGAAGCGGGGGCCGGAACGTTACCCGCGCCAAAGCTCACGCCGCCCGACCGAACGGCGGCTACAGTTAAAGCAAACGCGTCGCTTCCTGCTCTGCTCGCGCCAGCATTTCCGGGGTGTCGACGTCCTGCCACCAGGCCTCGCCGATATCGATTGCCAGCGCGATTCCATCCGCGGCCATCAATCGCACGCCATCGGCCAGACTGCAGTCGTCGTCTTTAAGCGCGCGGCGCAGGTAGTCGAACATGATCTCGGGGCAGAGAAAAATTCCGGTGTCGATTGCGTCGTAGCTCTCGAGTTTCTTGCCAATCGCCGCGATGAGATCGCCCCGCGTCTGCACCTTCATCGCGTCGTCCAGGTCGAAAATCGAACCGATCTTTTTGTCGATGGCCAGGTTTAATCGACTGAAGTCCGCCTGCGTGACGAGTTCGTTAAGGATGGATGATTCAAAGAGATGATCGCCCATGGCGAGAAAGAACGGCGCGCTCACTTTTCCAGCCGCGGTCAGCAGTGAGACTCCGTTTTGCTTTTGCCAGTTTAAGTTCGAGATCGGACAGAATTCCATGTGCGAGGGAAGAAGCGGCGCCACGGCGGCGGCCAGCTCGTCACCGTTTGGACCGACCACGGCGTGGAGTCTTTTCACCCCGACTTTGTCGAACGAATCGATCGCGTAGGAAATCAACGGACGGCCTGCGATCGGGATGAGCGGTTTTGCAATCGTGTCCGTCGAGCCGCGGAGACGCGAACCGGTTCCCGCCATAAGAATGACCGCGTCGGTGATGCTCAATGGCTCAACCGGTAATATTTTTTCAAGCCCCAGATCCGCAGGCGTTGGGGCAGAAAACGGAAGATGAGCGGAGCAATGACCGCCTGGAATGAATCGCCCACGGTCGTGCGCGGCGGCGGATTCGCTGCGTCGATCAGCTTCGCAATTTGACGCGCCACCAAATCAGATTTTGGCGCGGCCTTCATGTTTCGATCGACCACGCGCCACGCCTGCTCGACCAGCGCGGTGTAACGCGGATCGCCTCCATCCGTTTTCGCGATCATGTCATTGAAGCCGGTGCAAATATCGCCGGGTTGCAGATCGATGACGCGGATGTTCGACCCTTTGAGTTCCAGTTGCAACGACATGGTAAACGACGCCATCGCCGCCTTCGCCGCGTTGTAGGCGGCCATGAACGGAACCGGCAGCCGCGAAGCCAGCGAGGTGACGTTAATGATGCGTCCTCCGCCATGCGCCCGCATCGAGGCCAGGGCAAGGCGGCAAAGCTCGATGTGCGCGAAGACGACTGTTTGAAACTGGTCGTGCACCGCTTCCGCCGAAAGAAATTCGGCGGGTCCGAAATGACCGCTGCCGGCATTGTTGATCACGACGTCGAAGTGGCCCGCCTCACGGAGCGCGGTGTTGAAACTCTCGCCTAACGATACGATGTCACCGAGGTCGAGACGAACGGCATGCAGACGTGGTAAGGGGAGAATCCGCGCGACGTCGCGCGATGTTCCCCAGACCTCATCGCCGCGCTCGGCCAGCAATTTCGCTGTGGCGAGACCGATGCCCGAACTCGCGCCAGTGATGAATACGCGTTTCATTTTTCGCTCTTAATTGAGCTCCACACGCGTCTCCGCACGGCGGTGGCGAAGCCAGGCTCCGCCGTAAAGGAGCAGGAACACGCCACTGGCGATGAGTTGACCTGCGGTGCCTTCGATCATCATGCGGCAAGCAAGGGCAGGCGCTGTCGCGATCAATGCAGCAAGGAGCGGATGCGCAATGTCTCCCCACGGATTGCGCCAGCGAAAGACCATCCGCAGCGCGCGATAACGGAGAACTCCTTGCAGCACGTACGGGAGCAGAATGCCGAAGGCGGCGCCGGTCACGCCAAATCGGCTGATGAGCCAAAGGTTCGCGATCAGGGCGACCGCGCAGGTGATGATCGAGTTCAACAAATTCAATCTCGGTTTTTGCACCATGATCACGGTCTCAGCGAGACTGACGAAGGCATTCGTGGCGCATGCGATCGCAACGATGCCGAGCCACATCCCGCCCTGTCGAAACGCGGGTCCGTAAATCCCAAGAATAATCGAGCCCGCCAGGACCATCACCGCGACCACCGGCAGAAGAATCCAGAGCATCCATTGCGAGACGCGCGAAAATGCTGCTGCAGCGTGTTCCTGGTCACCATCGACCGTGAGGCCGGCCACAATCGGCGCGAAGATCGGATTGAATGCCTGGTTGATTTTGCGCAGGCCGCCGGCGACTTCGACGGCCGCGCCGTAAATGCCGAGCGTCGTCAGCGTCACCCCGGGCGCGCGTCCGACAAAACACCCCAGCATGACGACGTCGACGCGAACAATGACCGCGTTGAGCAAATCGTACGCGCTGATCGGTGCGGCATAGGCGAGTAGCCGCCGGGATTCCGCACGGTAGGAAAGAGCCGGCGAGCGCGGAGGCGCGGCGCGAAAGAGCGATGCCGCCAGGAACAGGGCGACGATCCCCGAGGCTCCCATTCCGACGATGACGGCGATCTCCGGCGCGAATGTGCTTAGTCCAAGCCAAAGCGCAGCGAGGAACGCAAGCGTGGTTACGATCGTTTCGGTGATGCCGCGCGAGAAAATATCGTGCCGCATCACCTTCATCCCCCGCGACACGGCGGTGTTGATCCGATACAAGGCCACGACCGGCATGGCGCAAAGCATGACGGAAAGTGCGGCGACCATTTGCGGATCAAGGCCCAGTCGATGGCCGAAAAGCCGGACCACCGTGATTGAGATCGCCGTGAGAATGGCGCATTGGAGCACGCCGAGAAAAACAGCCAGGTGAAAGAGGGCACGGCTGCGAGCGCGATCGCCGGCGGCCTCAGCTCGTGCAATGAAGGTGATGATCGTGTCGTCGAGGCCGAAGATGCCGATCTTGCTCACGAGATCAGTCGTGGCCCAGGCGACAGAGAAAATGCCAAGCGCGGCTGGCCCGAGCAGCCGGGCGACGAGGAAGGTGAAAATCCCGCGGAAATTCGAGGCGAGCAGCGCGATGAGGTTGGTCCACGCCCCGCGCTTCAATTCCGCCTCGTGATCGACCGGCGCGCCCCGCACCAATTCCCCGGGGGGAGTAATCGGACGCAGCATGGTTTCGGCGGTAGTCATGGAACGCGAATGCCGGAAGCCCGGCTTCATCTTCGGCCGCGCGGATGACTTCCGACGATCAATCCATCCTGCATCTCATGAATCCAATCGCAGGCCTCGGCAATCTCAGGATTGTGCGTTACCAGCAGCAAAGCTTTCCGCTCTTCCTGCACAATTCTTTGCAGCAGCTCGAAGGCGCGCCGCGAGTTTGCGCTGTCCAGGTTCCCGGTGGGTTCGTCGGCGAGAATCACGCTCGGATTGTTGGCCAGCGCGCGTGCTATTGCCACCCGCTGTTGTTCTCCGCCGGAGAGATGGCGGCTCGGCCGGGTCAATTTGCTGCCAAGGCCAACGGCATCGAGCAGGTGCGCGGATCGTTCGTGCATCTCCGTCTCGCTTAGCGCAGCCAGGCGACGCATTGGGATCATCACATTTTCCTGCGCCGTGAAATCCTCGAGGAGAAAATGGAATTGGAAGATGAAGCCGAGAAGTTCATTCCGTTTCCTGGCCAGGGCGTCGTCGATCAAGTGAGAAACGGGCTCGCCTTCGATCGTGACCCAGCCGCTGTCGGCCTGATCGAGCAATCCCAGGATATAAAGCAAAGTGCTCTTGCCGCAGCCGGAGGGGCCAACCACCGCGTGCACGGTGCCGCGCTCGAGTTGGAGCGACACTCCACGCAACGCATGCACGCACGAATCTTCCTCGCCCAGAAAACGCTCGATGCCTTCGCAGCTGAGCGAAACTTCGGCGTTCATGAATTTTAAGGTAGCTTCACTCGCAACGGCAGTGAAACCTTTTTGCTCCGTCTTCTTCGCCTCATGGATTCGCCGCGACCGCACTTAGTCATCCTCGCTGACGCTCCCGGTGCGCTCTCCACTCTTTTCGGTATTTCACTTCTGGAACGCCTCCTCCGGGTCGTGCAACGACTCGGCTTCCGCGAGGCCCTCATTCTTTCGAATTCGCCGGAGGAGATGGCGGCCCATCTGAGAAAACCATCCTGGGCACGCGGGGAGGTGGCGCTGAGGTTCCGCCCCCGAAATTCGGCCGTGGTGCAGGTGAGCGAGGTGGCGACCGGCACCGATCGTACCCTGGTTATCGCGGCCGGATTTTATTATGACGCGCGTTTGTTGAAAGCACTGGCCGAACAAGACGCGACGACCCTGCTGGTCGATTCCGCCCTGCCTCCAGATTGCGCGTCATTGTGGCAAAATTGTAGGGCGGGCGCGTCGCCTGCCCAATCGAAGGCAAGCGGTGCGTTTTCCCTACAAACCCCGCTTCCGGCCGCGGCGCTGATCGACCGTGATTGGCTCGTGCGGCAAGACCACACGGCTGCGTTGATGGATCAGCTTTCCTCCGATGCCAGCACTGGCCAGATCGAAGCTTGCGATGCGGCGCAACAGCCAACCTATGTCGTGGCCCTGCGCAAAGATGTGCGGCCGGTCTTTTTTCCCGCTCCATCGCCGGATCTGGTCGCCCTGGCCGAACGATTCCCGCGCGATGTGGCGCAAAACGGCGTCCTGGATTTCCCCGGGCTCCTCGACTCCCCGATTGAGGATTGGATTGTCGCGCGCCTTTGCCGCACCTCCATCACGCCAAATCAGGTCACGCTCGTTACGATGCTCATCGGCCTGATCGTCACCGCGCTTTTCGCGACGGGCCATCTCTGGTGGGGGGTGGCGCTGGCCTACATGATCGAGGTGCTCGACGGCGTCGATGGCAAGCTCGCGCGAACGAAGGTCGAGACGACGGCGTCGGGGGAATGGGAGCACTTGTTCGATTATTGCATCGAGTTTTCCTGGTGGACGGCGCTGGCGTTTCATTTTCACGCGGTGGCCCTCCCATCTGCTTACTGGCTGCTGCTCCTGCTCGTCGGCTCGGACCTGTTGGACCGGCTCGCGAAGCGAGCCGTGAAACAGAAAGTGGGCCGCAATCTCGATGACGTCTCGAATATCGATCGCTTCGTCCGGTGCATCGGCGGCCGGCGCAATATCAATATCTGGATTCTCATCGCGGCTCTCGCGCTCGGCGATGCTGCGAATGGATTCGTTCTGATTTGCTGGTGGGGAGCTGCCACCGCCGCGGCGCATGTGGTCCGCGCCTGGCAGATTCGTTTTGGATCGGATGTAGCGCTCTAGGTGGATCGAGCGCTTCGCGCGCGATGCCAAAATGGCGGCGAAGCCGCGTGGATTAACATCGCGCGACGGAGCGCGCGATCCACCTATACCGCTGCGGGCTGGGGTGGTTGAGTCGGCTCGGCCGGTTCGGATCGACTTACCGCCTGCTTGATCAAACCAGGAATCCGCCTCGCGCGGGAGACGATCTCCTTTGTGATCACGCTCGCGGGTTTCTGCACCAGGAGCGAAGTGCTCACCGCGCAGTAAACGCCACACCCTTCCTGGCAGCTCTTTTTGCGGTTGTTCGCATACAGATCATCCAGCGTAATGTCCATGATGTGCTTCTCGGTGTGCACCATGCTGCAAATCCAAAATTTTCCCTGCGCCGAAACAAAGAACAGCTTGTAACCGGCGTTGCAGGTCCACTCGACGGGTTCGTTGCGCAAAAGGCTTTTCTGGTAGCTCAGGATCGCTTCGTTCGTATGGATCTTTTCGCCGCGGCGTTTTCGCTCGATCATTGAGTCGACGAACGCCTCGAGCTCTTCCTTCGAGCCGCGCGCCACGCGAAAGCGGCTGAGCGGATCGGCATGGACCAGGCGCACTTCCGTCGGGATGCCGCGGGACAATCCGGTCTCCAGCACCGCCTTCGATTCCGGCAAGGTGTCCGCACAAATGACGCCCGTTATGTGCAGGCTGATCTTGGAATCCTTGAAGTAATCGAGCTTCGGCAAGATTGTCTTGAACGACTTCTTGCTGATCGCGCTCGGCGTCATGCGATCGACGCTGATCTGCATCACTTGCAGGCCCGCCTCTTCCAGCTCCTTCAGCAACTTTCGCGTGAGCAAAAAGCCGTTGGTCGTCAGGCTGGTGGCGAATCCGAGTTCGCGGCAAAAACGGACGATCTCGACCACGTCTGGATGCAGGAGCGGCTCGCCGCCGACCAGAGCGATTCGCATCGTCCCAAGATCGCGGATTTTTCGGATCCAAAGCTTCAGGTCCTCAAGCTTCGGATGCGGCTTCGAGTTATCGTATTCCGTGCAGTAGGAGCAATCGAGGTTGCACTTATCGGTCAGGTAGAGGCTGCACTGCAGCGGCTTGCGGTCGAAGATGCGCTTGCCGGATTCGAGCAGGTTGTAGCCGGAAAACTCGCGGCCGATTTTATCGAGCAAATTCATGCAGGTTCCACGCGGAGGAAGAGTTTAAGCGGCCTGGGAGTAGCTGTCATCCACAATGTAGAGGCGCTTGTGCCAAGCGCCTAACGAATGGATCAGGCGCTCGCCGCGGCGAACGCCTTTACACCTACGCGCTGGAGCCGCGGATTGTGGCGACGGGGGCGAGAAGTGAGGCGCGACGCGCGGGGACGTAGCTGGCGATAAAAACTGCGATGATTGCGAGGACCGTGGCCCAGAGGTAATGCCTCCAATCCCAGGTGACGAGAAAGTGGTTCGCGTAAATTAAGCCGCGGACGCGGATCGGGATGTGCGACACGCCCCAGGTAAAAAGAGCGCCGACGAGGCAGCCAATCAGCGAACCGGCCACAGCGATCATCGCTCCCTGCCAGAGGAAGATCGAGGAAATGTCGCGGGCGCGATATCCCATCGAACGCAGGATGGCGATCTCCTTGATCTTCGAGAGCACCGACATTGTGAGCACGTTAAAGATGCCGAAACCGGCCAGCAGAATAATCAATGAGACCGTGATCGCGGCGGACATCCTCAGGGTAAGAAACAGTTGAAGGTTGGCCTCCTCGCGATCCTGCCAGCTTTGTGATTCGTGCTCGAAAAGCGTTTCGAAAGTATGGGCTAGCGCCGGCGCGCGATCGGGGTCGCGCAGTTTGTAGACGATCATGGAAGCGGGAAACGGTTTGCGGAGCAAAGTCTGGGCGACGCGCATGTGAGAATAAATGCGGGCGGCATCGACAACGCTTACTCCACTGCGTGCGATCGCCGCGACGGCGAAGCGGCGATATTCTCCGCCAGGCGAAAGCAATTGGACGGCGTCGCCTGCGCCCACTTGGAGAGCCTCAGCCAGGCGCGAACCGATGATGACCGAGTTCGGGTTGTTCCGAAAATCGTCGAAGCTTCCGGCGACAAGCTGTTGGGCCAGGTTGGTGGTTTGGAGATGGAAAGCGGGCTCGATGCCAAAAAGATCGGCAGTGGCGTTTTCGAAGCCGGCGCGCGCGCTGAGGGTTCCACGGAGCACGGGCGAGCAGGCAGCCACGTCCGCAAATTGCCGGCTGATGCGCATGATTTCCCGAGCGTTCGTGATTCCGCCGAGGTAATGGCGCCGCGGCGCGGTCCCGCTGGCCGAGGTTTTCGGCGGAACTATCAACGCGGTGGCGCGGGGTTCGAAGCGCGAGCGCAGGAGCAGCGCGCCGTTACTTCCGAGGGTGGAATCGATGAAATTCCTGGCGAACCCTTGCGTTTGCGCCTGCGTGCAAATGAAAATCGCCACCCCGAAAACAACGCCGCTCAAGCTCAGGATGAAGGCGCGCTTGCGATGGCCGAGGAAGCGCAGCGCGATGTAAAGCGGCGGCGTCACCGTTGATCGGACCGGGGCGCGATCTTCGCCACTCTCTGCCGGACAACTTTCCCCGGCCGCAGTTTGTCCTGATCCGAAAGGATGGCGTGTTCGCCTTCGGAAAGGCCTGAGATGATCTCGGAAAAATCGAGCGTGCGATAGCCGACCTTGACCGTGCGGGACTGGACAATTCCGTTTTTCACGATGAGCGCTTGATCCACGACGAGGGCGCGGGTTGGCAGCAAAAGAACATTTTCATGCGTGCCGGTGATGATGTTCATCTCGCCGGTCATGCCGGCCATCAGGTTCTCCGGCGGATTTTCGAGATCAAGGACAATGGTGTAACGCTGGGTCTCGGGATCGGCGGCCGGCTGGATGGCTGAAACTTTTGCGCTGAATTGGCGGGTGCGAAAGGCGTAGACCTGGACGACGGCTTCCATTCCGACTTTCACTTCGCCGACGTCTTCCTCGTCCACTTCTCCGCGCACGTAATTCTTGCGCGATGAAACCGTGAACAGCTCGGCCCGATCCGCGACCAATTCGCCATCAATGGTTTTTATTGCGGTGAGCAAGCCGTCCATCGGAGAGCGGACCTCCGCGTTTTTCATTTGCGCTTCGAGCTTCCGGCAAGTGTCCTCGAGCATCGCCAGGTTGCGGTCGCGTTCGATTCTTTCGCTCTCGAGCAAGCCGCGCAGCCGATTCACTTCGCTCCGGGCCTTTTCGTATTCAACCGCCGGCACATTGCTGAGCCCGGTCAGCTTCTCGAGGCGGCCCAGATTGTCCTCGGCCACTTTGAGCGCCTCCGCTGAAGGAAGGGGGAGCTCCGCTCGGCGCGTGGCGGCCTGGAGATCGGCGCGAGCCTGTTTCAGCTGACGGGCGGTGGTTTCATCGGCAATCGTGGCGAGCAACTGGCCTTTCTCGACCGTCTTGCCAACTGCGCCGCGTCCCGCTGACAAACTTTCCGCCAATTGGATAAACCCGGCATTTTGCGCGCGGACCGGGACGAGCAGAGTGGGCTCGATCCGCACCGTCCCATAGATTGCCGAGATCGCCTTGCCGCGCTCGACCACCGCGATCTCCGCGACCGGCAAGGTCAGGAAATAAAAAAGGCCGACGACCAGCAACAATGCGGCTGCGGTGACCCAGATGAGTTTCTTCGAACGCGGGAGCTTCAACTGCTGCAACTAATGCGAATTTCCCGCGGTGTCCTCAGAAAATTGAAAGTAGCGGCCGGTCGCGCGATCCCATTCGGCCCGGGCCACATTCTGTTGATACACGGTGGAGAGGAGCGCGCTTTTGGTTTCCAAAAAGCTGCTCTCAGCGGTGCGAAATTCCAACTGGGAGGAGAGACCTTCGGCGAGCGTTCGCTGGACCACATTCACGTTCTGCTCGGCGCTGGCGACCGCCGCGTTCAACGATTTCCAACGCTCCTCGGTCGCATGAAAATTATTGTAGATGCGCCTCAATTCGAGCGAGACGTTCGATTCGAGTTGCCGCAACGAAATCTCGTTCATCTCGCGGATGGCGCGGGCGCGTGCGACCTGGCCCCCGACTTTGCCGTTGTCCACGACCCGCCACGTGTAAGCCACGCCGGCGGTCCCTTCCGAAGAAATGATGTCGTCCGAACGGCTCGCGGATCCCCCGTTCGCCTGGCGCACGGTGGTGGGAATGTAAGTGCCCGAGAGGGTCGCATCGAGCACCGGGTAGTAGGCCGCCTCGATGATTTTCTGGTCCTCGTCCGCCGCTCGAACCAGAAGACGAGCGAGATTCAAGTCTGGCCGGCGACGCAACGCCGCGGCAGTCTCAGCCCGCAGATCGTAACCGGTGGCCGCGAACTTCAGCTCTCCGTCTGGTCGAACAATGTTTGTCGCTGGTCCAACGTCATCTCCCATAACGACTGCCAGGGTGAGCAAAGCGCCTTGATAGCCGCGGCGCACGTCTTCGATTCGCGGATTGAGCTCCTGTTCGAGCAATCTCGCACTCGCCATCGCCGCCCGATCAGACCGCCCGGCCTGGTAACGTTCCGCCTGAGTCCTGACGTTTTCCGCGAGGCGCTGCCGTTGTGCTTCGCCGAGCTCGCGCAACGAGTCGTTAAAGAGCGCGGTGTAATAGGCGACTCGCGTGACATGAAGCTGTTCGACAATCGCGACGTTCAATCGCTGCTCCGCCAGCAGGACTTCCACGTCGCCGCGCCGGCGCGAAGCGGGAACGGCCGCATCGAACAGCGGTTGCGCGAAAAACCCGCGCGCAAGTCCGAAAGGCTGGGTGTCCGGCTGACCCGCGCGTTTCCCGCCCTGCATCCCTAACAAGCCTTGTATTCTGACGTCGGGGAGACCGTTCGACCGCAAAACGAGCCGGCGTCCCGCCGCTTGCTCGAGCGCTATTTTCGCCTCGATGATAGTGGGATTCTTCTCGAGCGTTTTCGCGAGCGCGACGTCGAGGCTGATCGCGTTTGCCGACACGCCGGGGATGGCCAGGATAGCGGCGAGCAAAGCCGCTTTCTGTAGCGACTTCGCTATGCAAATCGCGGGGAACACACGTAATCCAGCAAGGCGAAGTATCGAGATGACGCGTAATCCCGCGCCACCCACAGGGCGGCGGCTACAGAAAAGCGCCATTCTTCGTTTCATCGCGCGCCTCCCAAACTCGACGGCGGTGCTGCTACGTCTGAGATTGGTTTTCCGGGAGACGAATTGCCCGACCTTTTCGCCGCGAACCCGAGCGCCTCTGGTTCTCGGGCGGATGCCCGGGCCAGGCGTGCGAGGGCGACATTGTGAAGATAGAACGCGCCCAATCGCGTCGTCCGGGTGCGCGTCACGTCGGACGCAGCCTGGAGAATATCAAGCTGTGTGCCCAGGCCCGCGCCGAGATTTCCCTTTGCGATCTCGAGGGACTCATCGGCATTCTGGACATTCCGGGTTTCCGATTCGAGGACGCGGTCCGCTTGCTGGAGATCGAGGAAGGCGCTCCGCACATCGGACGCCACCGAGCGCCGTGCGGCTTCCAACGCATGAAGTGCGGCATCGCGCCGGGCGCGCGTCGCCTGCATCCGGCCCCGCGTCGCGAAGCCATCAAAGATATGCCAGGTCGCGTTTACCCCCACGATGTAGCCGTGGTTGAATTCCGGTCCGACCAGCGGGTCGCGCTCGCTATAGAGTTCGTAGCCGGTAAACGCTTCCACTCGCGGACGCGTCTCGCTCCGATCCAGGATCAATTGCTGGTTCTCGATCTCGACATTTATCTCCAGCGCGCGGATTTCCGGCCGGCTCACGTCCGCGTAGGCGAGACATTCAATCAAGTCCGGATGGCGCGGGTGATATTGGAGCTGTCCGGCTGCCTCGAATCGCAACGGTTCCACGCTGGAGCGGGGATCGACGCCGAGCAGTTGACTTAGTCGCAGATAGGAATTTTCCAGCCGCGTCTGCGCGTCGATCAGCTCGGGTTGCTCGTTGGCCAGCGCGACCTCGGCGCGGCTGACATTTAACGCGCCCACGAGACCAGCCGACATTCGTTCTCGCTGTGTCTTCAGTTCCTCCTGCAAGACACCGACTGATTGCTCCCGCACGCGAATCTTGGCGCGATTGAGCAGCACGTCGTAGAACGCCACGCGCACATCCATCGACACGCGATTGACCAGCGCTTGATACTCGAGCGTCCGTTTCTCCTCTATGAGTTGCGCGATGGCCTTTTGACTGGTGATCGCGCCTCCCGTGTAGAGATTCTGCACCACGCGCAACGATGCATCGTAGTCATCCGGTCGCAGTCGTGACGCCTCCTGGCGTTCCCTTCTCCGGAGCAAGCCGGTCGAAACCACCGACGGCAAAAAGCCGGAGCGCGCTTCAATCACGCCGCCGCGAGCGGCTTCCACCTGCTTCCCGGCAATAGCGATCTCGGCATTCTGTTTTTTGGCCACCGCGACCGCGTCCTCAACGGTGTAAGCTGGTCCGGCCAGACCGGCGTTCGCCCACGCCGACAGAAAAATGACGATCCAGGCACTGCGGCGCATGAGTCCTATCTGCGGGTCAGAAGTCTGTTTTTCAATAAAAATCCCCCCCGCTGAACGTTTACGCATGCAGTATCCCGCACGTTCGACCCTGGCGCCGGCCGTGTGTTCATGATTGCGTCGATGCAATATGGCAATATTGTGACAACTTTCTTGCCCCAATCCCGGGGCAACGGCTAGTTTGGGTTTTCCTGCGATGAACAAAATCAGAATTGCCATTGTTGGAGTCGGGAACTGCGCGAGTTCACTTCTCCAGGGCATCAACTTCTATCGGGACTCTTCTGGCAACGGCGCCGATGTCGGGTTGATGCACCGGCAGATCGGGCCGTATCAGCCCCAGGATATCGAAGTCGTGGCCGCGTTCGACATCGATCGACGGAAAGTGGGCCTCGACGCAGCCGAGGCGATATTCGCGCCGCCGAATTGCACCAAAGTCTTTTGCGAAAAAATCAAACCAACGGGCGCCATTGTCATGATGGGCTGCGTTTTCGACGGCTATGCCGCGCACATGCGAGACTACGATGCGAACCGCACTTTTCTTCCTCTCGAAAAGGAATCGACGCGCGAACAGATCATCGAGGAACTGCGCAAGTCCGGCGCGGAGATCATGGTCAATTATTTGCCGGTCGGATCAGAAGAGGCCACGCGCTTTTATGCCGCCTGTGCGCTCGAAGCCAACCTCGCTTTCGTCAATAACATTCCGGTTTTCATCGCGAGCGATCCGGTCTGGGCAAAACGGTTTGCGGATAAGAATTTGCCGATCGTGGGCGACGATATCAAAGCGCAGATGGGCGCCACGGTTTTGCACCGGACCATTGTTGATCTCTTTCGGAAGCGCGGCGTGAAGGTCGAACGCACCTATCAACTCAATACCGGCGGCAACACCGATTTCCTGAACATGCTCAACCGGAGCCGGCTGGCGTCGAAGAAGACTTCGAAGACCGAAGCCGTGCAGTCGGTCATCGGTGAACGTCTCGCGGACGATAACATTCACATTGGGCCGAGCGATTACGTTCCGTGGCAGAACGACAACAAGATTTGTTTCATCCGCGTCGAGGGCAAGCTCTTTGGCGACGTGCCGATGGAGCTCGATATAAAACTTTCCGTGGAAGATTCACCGAATTCCGCGGGCGTGGCGATCGACGCCATCCGCTGCTGCAAGCTGGCCCTGGATCGTGGCAAGGGCGGCGTCCTGCATTCCGCGTCCGCCTATTTTTCCAAACATCCGCCTATACAAATGACGGATGATGAGGCGCATCGGAGCGTTGAGGAATTCATCAGCGGCGCGCGCGACAGTTGACGATGTCATGGCGCCGGATCGTTGGTGCGAGCGACGCGTCGTATAATCTGCCGCTGGACCGAGCGTGCTTTTCCTGATGCGAATTCTGCTTATCGAGGACGAAAAAAAGACAGCGGCTTTCCTCGCAAAGGGCCTGCGGGAAGCTGGCTTCACGGTGGAGATCGCGAGAGACGGAGAAACAGGCTGCGCGCTGGCGCGGGCAACGCGACACGATCTTCTTATCGTCGACGTGATGCTGCCAAAAAAAGATGGCTGGGCCGTTGTGGCGCAGCTCCGGGGCGAGGGCATGCATACCCCGATCCTTTTTCTTACCGCCCGCGATAGCGTCAAGGACCGGGTGAAGGGACTCGAACTGGGGGCCGACGATTACCTCGTAAAGCCATTCGCCTTCTCGGAGCTGCTGGCCCGTGTGCGCTCCGTGTTGCGCCGGTCTCCAGCGCGGGAGGCCGAGCAGTTGCGGGTCGAGGATCTCGAAATCGACGTCCGCCGCCATAAGGCGGTTCGGGCTGGAGTTCCGCTGAATCTTACGGCTAAGGAATTCCTCCTTCTGGCGCATTTGGCTCGTTTTGCCGGGGAGGTGGTCTCTCGCACGGAAATCGTAGAGCACGTCTGGGACATTAATTTCGAGACGGACACGAATGTGGTGGACGTGATGGTGCGACGATTGCGGGCGAAGGTGGATGATCCGTTCAAGACCAAACTAGTCCACACCGTTCGCGGCGCCGGGTATGTTCTCAAAGTCGGCTGAACCGCGGTCGATCGCGTCGCAATTGGTCGTCCTCTTTACGCTGGCTGCGGCGTTCCTTCTCTGCTGCGGATTGGGAGTCCTATACTGGATCTTCGTTCGACACGCCTTCGAGGAAGACAAGGCCGTCCTGGCAGATAAAATCTCGGCCCTGCGCGCCGACTTGAACAGAACGGGCAATCCAAGAGCGCTCAACGAGGAGCTAAAGATTCTCCACGGGGGTGAGCGTGCTGCTTACTGGGTTCGGGTTATCGATGCCGGAGGTGTCACGGTGGCGGAAACGCCGGGCATGAGTGGCCTGTTGCCAACAAATGTCTTTCCCGGACCCGAACGCTCAGTCCCATCCGTCAATCGCCCGCAGGAGTATCGAGGCGGCGGCAAGCTGTATTCCCTTGTCGCAACAACCGAACCGGTTGCTGGTCAGGTCTACACGATCCAGGTGGCGCAAGACCGCTCGAGCGACGACCAGTTCGTGAAAGAGTTCGGCGCTCTGCTTGCTGTCGTGCTCGCCCTGGGCATTCTGGCTTCCGTGGTGATTGCTCTCACCGTGACGAAGCGCGGCTTGCGCCCAGTAACGGAAATGACGCGCTCACTCAAGCGCATCGGAGCGAAGCGTCTCCACGAACGCATTCCGCCAAGAGGATGGCCGCGCGAACTCCGCCCGCTGGCTGTCGCTTTCGATGAGATGCTGGACCGGCTCGAAGATTCTTTCACACGCCTCTCGCAATTTTCAGCCGATCTGGCTCACGAACTCCGCACCCCCATCGCCAACATCCGCGGCGAAGGGGAAGTAGCCTTGACGCGGGTTCGCACGCCGGATGAGTACCGGGAAGTAATCGAGTCGAGCGTGGGAGAATGCGAAAGGCTTTCGGGCATTGTCGATAACCTGCTCTTTCTTGCCCGGGCCGAAGCGGCGGAAGGGCACATTCCGCGGACGCTCTTCAACGGACGCGTCGCCGTCGAGAAAATCGTGGCCTTCTACGAACCGATCGCGGAAGAGCACCGCATGTCTATCACGTGCGCCGGCGACGGCGAGATCCACGCCGACCCCATGCTGTTTGGCCGGGCTGTGAGCAATCTGGTGGAGAACGCGCTACGCTTCACTCCTGCCGCGGGAACAATTCAAATCTCGATCGCGGCTAACGCCGTGCATTCGCAAATTTCCGTGAAAGATACCGGCTGCGGAATAGCACCGGAGCATCTTCCGCGTGTCTTCGATCGCTTCTACCGCGCCGATTCATCGCGCAGCTCGCAGGGCTCCGGCTTGGGGCTGGCCCTGGTGAAGTCCATCATGGATCTTCACGGCGGGTCGGCGGTCGTGGAGAGTGAAGTTGCGCGCGGGACCACCGTGACTCTTACGTTTCCGAATAAGTCCGGTTAATCCCGCGCCGCTCCCGCCGCAATGGATCGGCGGGAGCTTCGCCAGGCTCGGGCCGCGCTCCTAGAACTTGATCGAGACGCCGCCGTAATAATTCCGCCGATACGCTGGCACGATGCCTTCGTCGCGGACTTCCGCCCAGAAATCCTCGTCGAACAGGTTGTTGATGCCGGCGAAAAGGCCGACGCGGCCGTGGCAGAAGGTCACTTCGGCCGTCAGATCCCAAACGTTATAAGCAGGCACGAAGTGGCCCAAAGTATTATTGGCGTCGGCGAAATGATCATCCACGATCGTCCCGATGAGTCCGGCCTTGACCCGATCCTTCCACCGATAAATGCCGCCAACTTTGAACTGGTACTCCGGAGCGTAAGCCGGCGTCAAACCGCTGTTCGGACCGGCCGTGAACTCGGCGTCCAGCCAGGTAATGTTGCCGTACAGATTGAATTGGCCATACGGGCTTTCAGCGCCGCCGTTGATCATCGCCAGGATGTCCAGCTCCGCCGCTGCTTCAAATCCGGCGTAGCGCGCATCTCCCACGTTTCCGGTTGAAGAAAAGGTAATGGGAGGTGGCCCGGCCACGGTGATGTCGCCCACCTGGTCATCAAAGGTATAATAGAACCCGCCCAGGTCGAAGCTTAGGTAAGGCAGCGGTTTCCCGCGCAGTCCCAGCTCGAATTGGAGCGAATTGCCCTCCTTGAGATCGCCATTGACGATACCGTCGGCGCTGGTCGGGACCAACTCTCCGTACGTTCTCGGACGGTACGCCTGGGCCACGGTGCCATACATTTCGAGACGCGGAGGTCCACCTGCTGTCATCGTCGGCGCGAGGACGTTTTTCGCATCCTTGGCGTCCTTCGGGGTCGTTGCGACAGCTTGCTCTCCCTCAAGCAAAACATAACCGATTCCCAAACTGAACAGAGGCACGAACGAAAAGTCGGAAGTCGAGAGCAGCGGTATCGGGGGGACAGAGTTCTGCTTCACCAAGTTTACGATTTCATCGACACCTTGCTGAAGGAATTCCAAACGCATCCCAGGCGTGATGGACAAGCGCCCGAAGTGGAACCGGTTCTCGGCGAAGATCGCGCCGTCCGTAGTCTCACCCGTAGTGAGGTTGCGGAGCACACCGCTGTCCGCATCCGGCGTGGCGCCACGCTCATCGAAGCGATCCTGCACTGCGTGGTAGAAATAGAGCCCACCCGTGAATGTGGATGTGTCGCCAGCCAGGCTATAGTCGTGGCGCAACCGCAATTCCGCGCCTTCGGTCCAGTCTTTGCGCAACTGAATGGAGTTTGTCGTGGCGGCTCCGCCACTGGGGAGAATGCCGAGCCCGCCGCCCCGTTGCCGTTTGCTATATCGAGAGAGATATCCGCCGAATGCTTTGATATCCAACTGCGTGTGCTCGGAGAACAATCTCTGGTACTCGAGCATGGCGTAATAGCGCTTGAGACGGAACCAGTCGAAGAAGCGCGAAGTGGCGTTGCGATCCACACTATAGAGAACCGCGCCCGGTCCCGGGATTGTAGTCAGTCCTCCCGGTTCCCCGTGCTCTTCGTCGTAGGCGTCAAGGCTGAGCACGAAGCGGCTCTCGCTGCTCACGTCGTAAACCAGCTTCGCGCTACCGGCATCCAGGTTGTAATCGCTGTTGGCCTCGCGAAATCCTTCTCGTTCCCGATGGTCGTAGTAGGCGTAATAGCCGAACGCTCCGATGGTCCCATCAATCGCCGTGTAATCGGTAAACAGCTCGTCGCTGCCGTAGAGGTTCTTGGTGATGAAGTGAAACTGCGCATCACGCCGCGGCATTTTCATGACGAAGTTCAGGGCGCCGCCCGGTTGGGGGCCGAACTGCAACGCCGCGCCGGCGCGGATGAACTCAACCCGCTCGACTGCATCGAGGATCGGGGTGTAATGCGTCTCGGGAAAACCGAACTGCTCGTTCTTGATCGAGATGCCGTCCTTGAGCACTTGCATGAACTCGCTTCGTTGCGAATCCAGACCGCGATAGCCGAAGTTGATGATCGGCGAGGAAGGTTCCTCGCTCACGAGAATACCGGGCGTCGTGGCCATCACCTCGCGATAATTGTTATTTGCCACCGTCGGGAACTCCTCGGGCTTCACGAACGAAGTCTTCTTCCCCGAGTTGATTCGCGTGCCTTGCACTTCCGGCAGCGCCGGGTACTCGACTGGATCAACCTCGAAACCGTGCACGACAATGGGTTCCGATTCAGCCATGGCCGTTTCGGCCATGGGCGCAAATGCGAGTCCGGAGTCGGAATCAGCGAGACGTTCTCCGTTTGCCGTGACAGCGTTCGCCATTTTCGGCGCGCGATCAAATTCGTGCGCGGTGGTGCGGCTGCCGGCGGCGCGTCTACGCACGTGCGAGGGATCGCTCTCGTCGCCCGCGTCTGCGTCATCAAGATCGTTGTCAACATCTGACAGCGCCGGGACGATTGTCTCTTCCGCCAGACTTGTTTGACTGAAGGCAAAGAGTCCTATCGCGAGGAGCGCAGGCAGGCGGAAAAGGTTATTTCGTGAAAACATGGGCGCAGAAGAGCATGAACGGCACGGACAAGGCAACCCCTTTCTGACTAATTTGTAATCTACTAGTAATCTTATTGTAACCATGTCCGCAATTTGGCCTGCGGGAAACAGGGGCATTTGGGTTCCCGTTTTCACGCGTTGTTTGCGGCGCGTTCCGGTGATAGCGCCTCGTAAACGCAAAAACTCCGCGAAAAGAAAAATCTTCGCATTACCGAAAAATAACCTTGCCGTACACATTACGAGTTTGTAATGCGATGGCATGCGATTACGATTTTCGTCGAGCAACAGGTTTCTCCCAGCGGCATTATCATTGGGATTTATGGGCTGCCTGGTCGCCGATCCATCGATTTATGCCCAGACCGCGACTGAGGAGGGTGTCGTGGTGGTGGGGGAAGAAGTACCCAGTGCGTACGGCGCGCCCCCGGACTTTTCGCGCAACCGTTTCTCGAATTTAATCAATTCTTACGTCCTGCCGCCGGGCGCCGTCTACGCAGGATTGATCTACCAGGGAGATGCGCTTCATTTCAATCGTCCCGATCATCGTTTTACCCAGGAGATCGAGGTCGGCCTCCCTTACCGTTTCGGAGTGGCGGTCGAGAACACCGTTGAATTCTTCCGCGGCCGAAACCAGGAGCGAACCTTCAGCCTGGAAGGTCGCTATGCCTTCGCCGATTGGAACAAGATTCCGCTCAACCCGACGATCTTTGTCGAGTACAAAGCTGGCATTGGCCATATCCTTCACGACGAAGGACCGCCGGTAGCATTGGAGAAAGGCGAAGCGCAGGCATTTCTCGATGAACATAAGCCTCTTCCGGATGCCTTTGAAGTACGCCTGCTCCTGGCGCAGGATTTTGGCGAGCACGTGGAATGGGCCTTGAATGCGTTTGTCGAACAGGAAGTCGGCGGTGATCGAGGGCGCGAGGTGGGCTTCGCGCAGAGTTTCATGTTTCCCATTATTTTGCCGCGTGAGCGGCTCAAGATCGGTGCCGAAATGCAATTCACCAATTTCACTGACGCGGGGATCCGTGACCATCCTTCCTATCGGGTCGTCATTGGGCCCACGATAGCTTGGAAGCCGTCGAAGAACACCCGCGTGGATGTCTCTCCGCTCTTTGGAGTCACTCGTGATTCACCCGCAGCGTCCGTCTTCGTGGTCTTCTCGATGTTATTCGGCCCAGGTGGCGCATCGGAGCAGGCAGAAGCGCCTGCGTCGACGAGGAACCGCTGAGTTCCGGTTCCCTTCGCGTGAGGAGGCGCGTGCATATCGGATCGCGCCCGATGTTTCTTGGGTTGACTCATTCTCCGTGAGTGAGGTCCTTCGCCCTCTGCGCGGCTCAGGATGACATGCCGCCGACCTCGGTTCGTTGCGTTGCCGCGTCTCGGATGTTAGCCTCGCCGCTCCGCGCATGAGCCAGAACTACAAAGAGACACTCAACCTGCCGAAAACGGATTTCCCGATGAAGGCAAACCTCGCCACGCGCGAGCCGGAGATGCTCAAGAACTGGCAGGAAGCCGGCCTTTACGAGCAGATCCAAGCTGCGCGCGCGGAGGCAGAATTATTCGTCCTGCACGACGGTCCGCCTTTCGCCAATGGCGACGTTCACATGGGCACGGCGCTCAACAAGATCCTGAAAGATCTCGTCGTGAAATCCAAGACGATGGCGGGATTTCGCGCTCCGTACGTACCGGGCTGGGACTGCCACGGGCTGCCGATCGAATACAAGGTCGTAAAGGAATCACGCGGGCTTTCGCCATTGGAAGTTCGCCAGAAATCGGAGGCGTTCGCCCGCAAGTTTGTCGACGTGCAGCGCGAGCAATTCAAGCGCCTCGGCGTCTTTGGCGATTGGGAGCATCCCTATCTGACGCTCGATCCTGGCTATGAAGCGGAAATTCTCCGCGCCTTCGCGGTCTTCGTCGAAAAGGGACTTGTTTACGAAAGCATGAAGCCGGTCTTTTGGAGCACCGGCGCGCAGACGGCCCTGGCCGAAGCGGAAGTGGAATACCAGGACCGCCAGGACACGGTCGTCTACGTGAAATTTCCGATCGCGAGCGGCGATCTTGCAGGCAGAGCGAGCATCGTCATTTGGACCACCACTCCCTGGACCTTGCCAGCTAACCTCGCGATCGCGTTGCATCCGAAGGAACTCTATGTCGAGCAGGAATTCAGAAAGGAGGGCGTATCAGAAACGCTCGTTCTGGCCGCCCGGCTGGTGGAGGCTTTTTGCGCCGCGACCGGTTTCGAGCCCACGGGCGAACCGATCAGTTCGTTTCCGGGCAGCAAGCTCGAGGGCCTGACCGCCCAACATCCATTTTTGCCGCGCAGCTCCAGCATTCTCACGGCCGACTTCGTGACAATGGACACTGGCACGGGCGCGGTCCACATCGCCCCAGGGCATGGTGAAGACGACTATTCGTTAGGTCGAAAGCATCAGCTGCCTATTCTTTCTCCCGTCGACGATCACGGGCGTTACACCGATGAAGCTGGTTTGCCGGAACTCACGGGAAAATATGTCTTCGATGCGAATGCCGACATCGTTGCGCTCTTGCGCGAGCGCGGGATGCTCCTGAGCGAACAGGTTTACCAGCATTCGTATCCGTATTGCTGGCGCTCAAAGACGCCCATCATCTTCCGCGCGGTCGAGCAATTTTTCATCCGCATCGATGATTTGCGCGCGAACGCGCTGGCCGCGATCAAGGACGTGCGGTGGCTTCCGGCCTGGGGCGAAAACCGCATTTCTGGCACGGTGGAATCGCGTCCGGATTGGGTGATCTCGCGGCAGCGGAGCTGGGGAGTGCCGTTGCCGGTTTTTTATTCGGCGGAGGACGAGGCAATTCTCGATCCCAAATGGATCCGGAAGCTGGCCGATCTCGTCGCGAAGCGTGGCTCGAACGTCTGGTTCGAGCTCGACGATGCGGCGCTCGCGCGTGAACTCGGATTGCCCGAGGGCACACGCCATCGCAACGACACCATCGATGTCTGGATTGATTCGGGCGTTTCGCATTCCGCGGTCCTCGCTACGAATCCCGCCCTACGCGATCCGGCCGACATGTATCTCGAAGCGACCGATCAGCATCGCGGCTGGTTCCAATCGTCGCTCATGACGAGCGTCGCTCTACACAATCGCGCGCCCTACAAGATCTGCGTTACGCACGGTTTCGTGGTCGATGTCGACGGCAAGAAGATTTCGAAGTCGAGCAGCTACAGCAAGCCGATGGATGCCGGACACTTCGTCGGCAAGCATGGCGCGGATATCGTTCGGCTTTGGGTGAGCAGCATCAATTACACCGATGACGTGCCGTTCTCCGAAGAGATGTTCACGCGTCTCGGCGATACCTATCGCCGCATTCGTAACACGCTGCGGATCTTGCTCGGAAACCTCTATAATTTCGAATCAGGAAAGCAGCAGAGCAGGAAAGAAGATTTCACGCTCGTCGATCGCTGGATCCTGGACCGGCTGGAGGGGGTGATTGCGGAGTGCCGCGCCGCCTATGAGTCGTACGAGTTTCACAAGGTCTATCATACGCTCAACCAATTCTGCGCGGTCGATCTGAGCAGCCTTTACATCGATATCACCAAGGACCGGATGTATTGTGATGCGGCGAATTCACCGCGCCGCCGCGCGACCCAGACCGCCATGCATCGAATTTTCGACGCCCTTTGCCGACTGCTCGCGCCGGTCACAGTGTTTACCGCCGAAGAAGCATGGAGTTACCTCGGCGCATCGAAGTCAGTCCATTTGCAATTATTTCCCGAGCAGAATGGGGAATGGCGGAACTCCACGGTGGAGAATCAGGTCGCGCAGTTATTGAGTTTGCGGGGTGTGATTGGCCAGGCGGTCGAGCGGGCGCGGCAGGAAAAACTGATCGGCAACGCGCTGGAAGCTGCGGTCGTCCTGCGCTGTGATCCGGAGGCGATTTCCTCAATTCCGAACGAGCAGCTCGAGGAGTTTTTTATTCTCAGCGATTTGAAAATCGAGTCGGGCAGAGAACCGGCCGCACTGATCTCGAAGACCACTTATGCAAAATGCGCGCGTTGCTGGCGGCACCGACCGACTGTTGGGAAAAGTGCGGCGCATCCGGAATTGTGCGATCGCTGCGAGGCTGTCGTCGAAGCCCAATCGCTAAATCACTAAGTCATTGATTTGCTAAAATGAAGTTCATCCTTCTTCTCTCGGTCCCGCTCTACGCCTTGGACCAGATCACGAAATGGTTTGTGCTCAACCACGTTCACTCGGATGAACTGCATGTAGTCATTCCCGATCTCTTCAGTCTCGTGAATGTGACGAATGACGGCGCAGCCTTCGGATCGTTTAAGAACAACAATACATTTTTTGTCGTGCTGTCCTGTATCGCGCTCGTTGTTGTTCTGGCGCTGCTCCTTCGGCGACGCTCACCCGACGGTTTGCGTGATTTTTCGCTCGCCTTGCTCCTGGCCGGCATAATGGGAAATCTGACCGACCGCTTGTTGCACGGTCACGTCATCGATTTCCTGCTCTTCGATCTGCATATCCCGTTCGCGCACCCGTGGCCGGCCTTTAACGTCGCCGACTCCTGCATCTGCATCGCCGTCGTTTGCTTCATCATTCATTCTTTCAAGAAGCCCGGCGGGGCGGCGGAAAAGCCGCTTTAGCTGCGCGGCTGAGGTGCCCTGAGGGCGGGCGTCTCGAATTCTTTCCTTGGATTCGGGCTGCCCTCAGCCCCGG
>JBEEHC010000132.1:0-15105 GCA_041167205.1 Verrucomicrobiota bacterium | reverse complement strand
CTTCGTGAAAGGTGTGACCATTTCCTGCCAGACCTCCGGCTGGGAATGGGCCACGCCGGAAATGGCGAAGACGCTCGATGAGTTGAAGTCGTTAGGCGTGAATAGCGTCGCGATCCATCCCTACGCGCAAATCCGCGAGGACGGACATGTCGTAATGGGACGCCGGGCGAGCGCCAGTGCCACGCACATCACGACGCCGCTGCGTTGGGCGCACGAACGCGGAATGTCGACGATGCTCATCCCGCACATCGCCTACTGGGGCACGAAATTTTTGTGGCGGGGCGAGATCAATTTCGTCACGCCGGAAGAATGGAACACCTTCTTCACTGACTACGAGGGATGGATCGTGCAAATGGCCACCCTCGCCCAAGCCGAACACGCCGAGGTGTTTTGCGTGGGACTCGAATTCTCCTACGCGCAGAAATATGATGCGCGCTGGCGCAAGATCATTGCCGCGGTGCGGGCGGTTTACTATGGCAAACTAACCTACGGCGCGAACTGGAATGATTACGCCGAGGTGAAATTTTGGGACGAACTCGATTACGTTGGCGTGCTCGCTTATTTCCCATTAACGAAAACGGCGGACCCCAGCGCCTCTGAACTCGCGGCCGCCTGGGAAAAGCGATGCGCGGAGCTCGAGAAGTTTTCAAAGCAACGCGGCAAACAATTTCTCTTTACCGAGATCGGCTACAACGAAAGCGCGCGCGCGGCAGCCGAGCCGTGGGCCTTTAAGACCGGTGGCGACCACGCGGCGGAAATCCAGGCGCGTTGCATTGATATCGCCCTGGGCCTTCCGGCCAAGCATCCTTTCCTCGCCGGAATGTATTGGTGGAAGTGGTATCCGGAGATACCGCACCACGAACAGGAGAACTACCGATTACAGACAGCGCCGCTCAAGGCCTTGATCGCGAAACACTGGAAGGATGGGCTGTGATCCCGGGTTCTTCTGAAGGGCGGGGTCAGCGACAGTTCAGACTTTCCGGCCGAACTTTTTCTCCAGCTCGGCCAGCGAGATCTGAATCATGGTCGGCCGGCCGTGTGGACAGCAGTAAGGCAGGTCGCATTCGAGCAAATCGCTGATCAGTTTCTCGACCTCCAGGTACCCCAGCGGGTCGTTGGCCTTGACTGCATGGCGGCAAACCGTTTTCGCGATCATATCTTCACCCAGCCGCAACGGCGAGCTTCCGTTGCTGGCACTTTTAAGGCCGTCGATGACTTTGCGCATGAAGGAGACCGGATCGGAGACGTCGAGAAACGTCGGAAGGCTGTCGATCTTGAAGGCGTTTTGACCGAAAGGCTCTATACCGATGCCCATTTTTTGCAGAGTGGCCGCGTTGCGCTCCACCCATTCCGCATCGCGCGGGGCGAGTTCGAACGTTTGCGCGAGCAGCAGTCGCTGCGAGGGAACACCCTGTTCCTCCATGCGCCGGCGCAGCTCTTCGAACAAGATCCTTTCGTGCGCCGCGTGCTGATCGACGAGCACCAGACCGGCCTGGTTCTCCATCAAGACATAGAGCTTGTTCAGGATGCCGATGATTTGGAACTGATGCGAAACATCGACGACATCGCTGGCGGGTTCGGTTGGCCAGGCCTCCCATGATTTGCGAGGTCCCTCGCTCCGACCGCTTTCGGCGTTCGGGATGACATAGCTCAACACAGGTTCGACCAGTTGCGGTTCGGGCGCCGGTTGAGCCGTCATTAACAGAGGAATTTTTTCCTCAGGAACGACGGGCCTCTGAAACTGCTGCTGCCAATCGCGCCGTCCGCTCTCCAGGGTTTTGCGAATCGTTTCGACGACCGCTTCCCGCACGCCGGCGGGATCGCGAAAGCGCACTTCGCGTTTGGCCGGATGCACGTTCACGTCCACCGCGGAGGGATCGAGATCGAGAAAAAGAAAGGTCACCGGGAATTGACCTTTCATGAGAGCGGTGTGGTATCCCTCTCGCAGTGCGGCGGTCAGCACCGGGCTTTCAATCGCGCGGCCGTTGACGAAGACGAGTTGTTGGGCGCGGCTTTGCCGGCTCACTCCCGCCTGCCCGATCAATCCGCGGATCCGAATTCTGGCGGAGACGGAGGGTTCCTCGACGGGCAGAAGACGCTCGACGAGTTCGCTTCCGTGCAGGTCCCGAATGCGCTCGAGCAGGTTCGCCGCGGGCGGAAGTTGAAACGCGATCCGGTCGTCGCGCACAAACGCAAAAGCGATCTCCGGGTGACCGGTCGCCTGCAGGTGAAGCTGGTGCTCGATGTTGCGGCTCTCGGTATTCTCGGAGCGCAAGAATTTCCGGCGCGCCGGCAGATTGTAAAAAATCGACCGCACTTCGACTTGAGTTCCTGGCGCTTCTCCGCCGTCGCGGACCGTTTCGATGCGGCCGCCCGCGACAATGATTTCGGTGCCGGCAATTGCCTCCGGTTCGCGCGTGGTCAACCGGAACCGCGACACGCTGGCGATGCTCGGCAGCGCCTCCCCTCGAAAGCCCAGCGTCGCGATGGCCGCCAGATCGGCTGCCGTGCGGATCTTGCTGGTCGCGTGCCGTTCCAGGGAAAGCAGCGCATCGTCGCGATCCATCCCGCAGCCGTCATCGACCACGCGAACGAGAGAGATCCCACCGCGCCGAATGATGACTTCTATCTTGCGCGCACCGGCATCGATGCTGTTTTCGACCAGCTCCTTCACGACTGAGGCCGGCCGCTCGACCACTTCGCCAGCCGCCACCTGACTCGCGAGGATCTCAGGCAGTAGGCGAATGCGGCTCATAGCGGATTTTAGAGTTTGGATTCGCGATTGCGAAGGAAAAGCGCGCCAGGTTCTGGTCGTCGGTTTGACTTGACCCAGCGAAGCCCTAATTTCGGACGACCGATGATCAACGTGACGGACAAGGCAGTGCGCCAGCTTCGTGTTTTGCTCGAGGCTCACGCCCCCAATGAGCGAAAAGGGCTGCGGGTGCAGATCGCAAAAGGCGGATGCTCCGGGTTGCAATACGAAATGTCACTCGATGGCCAAAAGGCGGGGGATTCGATTGTCGAAAAGGAAGGTGTCGAGTTTCTGGTCGACAGCGAAAGCGCGGACTTCTTACGCGGGGCGACCCTCGATTATCGCGACGGACTGACCGGGACCGGCTTTCATATCGAAAATCCGAATGCGGCCCGGACCTGCGGCTGCGGTACGTCTTTCGAAGCAGCACGTTCTGCTTGAAAACGAATCGTCCCCGAAGCGGGCGCGCGTAGATGGATCGAGACTATTTTCGTTACGAGCAGTCGCACGGGCGTCCCCGGAAGAAAAGCAGCCTTTTCGGATGGTCGATCACCATCCTTCTTCTCACTGGTCTCGCCTTCGCCGCGTGGCTCGGCAGTTTTTACATTTTCGGCCAGCCGGAACGGCCGGAGAGCTACCGGATTCTGAAGAAGCTCCACAAAATAGATCCGACGAAACGGTTTGAACTGACGGCGGCGCCCTCGGGAGAATTTCTCACCGCGAAACAACTCTACGACCGCTACATCGCGATGAGCCCGACAGAGCTGGACAAAACCAATGCGGAGCTCATTCGGAACTACATCAGAAATTTCCAGAGCATCCGCGGCCTCGTTCCTTACGTGGTGGGCCGTTTCACCGTTATGGAGGCACACGATCTGACGCCGAATGACGTGTTCACTTCCGGCATGGTCGCGCTGACGAACGCAGCCGATCACGGTGAGACCCTCATGGAGCACGTCTACCCGTCCGATCCGCATGTTCTGCCATTGATGAAGCAAACGCTGGTCACAGGCCTGGAAGTCAAACTCGAGCGCACGCACGATCTCTCCGCAGTGATTCATGCGGAGCGGTTGTCGGACGGCCGCATCATGATCACTGCGATGCCGCTGCTTTACGGCAGTTATACCGTGACGCGCGGGTCCGGCACCTTCACCTTGGAGCCTCCGCTGGATTTGAACCTGAAAGGCGGCTGGCCGCTTTTCAAAGAACCGGCCCGCGTTGCCGCGGAGACCCGCTTTCGAGAACGTGTCTCGCCAAATCGGCAGAGTTCCGTAGTCGCTGGACTTGCCCCCGCCCCGCCGCCTCCGGCAGAAAACGCATTGATTCGGGTGGAACCCGCCCAGCAAATCGAAGCGCCGAAAGTTGCCGCCATGTCGCCAACACCGCCCGCAAAGCCCACTGCCACACCAAAAAGCGGAAAGCTGGCGAAGAACAAGAAGGCCACCCCAACACCTGCCCCGCCTGCGATAGCGCAAACCACACCTCCGGCCATTCCTCATTGGCCGCCTCCGGCGAAATCGCCCGCTCCGGTCGCGGCCACGCCTCCCGTCATCGCCGCCACCTCACCCGCTGCGATCGCGCCTCCGACTTCACCGGCGGCATCCGCCGCGGCGGACAATTCGCTGGCCTCTACCGCAGGTGGCGGAGTGTGGAAAACATTTCCGCCCGGGAAAATGCCCGTGGGCCGGCTCATCCAAACCTCTGATCTCGGCGATCTCGCGGACCGCGGCCTTGCCGGCGAGCGCGTTTACCTGAAAGGCCAGTTCGTCGTCAATTTCACGGAACCGAACCGTGCGGTCCTGCGGCCGAAAGCGCGGTTAACCGACGCCGTTTTACATCCTCTCGGAGGTGGGCAATCGGTGCGAATCGTGGTGGAGTTCCCGGCCGGGTATACTCCGCCGGCGCGGGGCACGACTGTGACTCGTGATGAAGCGCGCCCTTATGAGATCACCGAAGTGCGCAAACAGAGCGACGGTCAGTTGAACGTCTTCGTGCGCGAGATCATGCAGTGATCACCGGCCGCCGCTTTTCTCGAGGATCACCTTATTGTTCTCGATCGTCAGCGTCGCGATGCCGTGCTCGCTGGCAAATTCTTCCACATAACCTTGGAGCGAATGGCTACCCATCAGGGTCTTGAGCACGCCGTCTGGAACACCCGTCAACGACATTTGCGTGATTTGAAGGTTCCCGGGATTTTTGTCCGGTGACGCGCGCACGGCAAACTCACCATTCAAATATCGGCCGCGGAATCCAACTTTTTCCAGCGGAATAGTGACCTGAACTCGGGCGACATCGTTATCGATCGAAACGAAGGCCTTGCCCCGGGCCTTCCGACTGGCGGAAATCAACTGGTTAATGTCGTTGGCCGTAAGCTCGATCCGATTAGGCGAAGCGGGGGTCGGGACCGGAACGGGCGCCGCATCGGGGAGCGGCGTCGCATCGGGCGCCGGCGCAAGCGTGGGAAGAGGAGGACTCGCGGGCTCGTTTCGGCTCGCAGTTTCAAATTCATCCCATCGCGTCCGGACGGCGTTCTGCTCGACCTCTGAAGTTTGCACCTGGGGAATTTCCTTCGGGTTGGTGCCGACGTAAAAACCGATGACAAACGCGACCACCAGCAGGACCAGGAAAGCAATGATCAGCAAACAACCCTTGCCCAGGCAACCCATTCCCTTTTGCTTCGGCGGCGGCTCGATCCAGCTGGTCATGAATGAGAAGTCTTATCTGCGATCCGATCCTGCGTCGCGATTAATTTATCGTAGAGTCCGCGTAAGCTTTCCGAGAGCAGGCGCGTGCCGGAAAGGACCGGCATGAAATTCGTGTCGCCATTCCATCTAGGCACGATGTGGAGATGCAAGTGATCGGGCACACCGGCGCCGGCGCATTGCCCAAGGTTTAAACCGATATTGAATCCATGCGCCTTCATCGTTTCACGCAGCAACATTTGTCCATGGACCGCGAGGTTCCAAAGCTCGAGCACTTCGTTTTCGCCTAACAAAGAGGCGTCCGCCGTTTTTCGATAGGGCACGGCCATCAAATGGCCCACGCTGTAGGGATAGCGATTCATCATCAGGAAGGCATTTTTCCGGCGGGTGATCACGAGATGCGCGGCGTCGTCGCTCGCCCGCGCCGCCTCGGAAAGGAAGTGAGGATTGGGCTTTTCCTGCTCGAAATACTCGACGCGCCACGGACACCAAAGCGCTTCAATTTCTGCTTTCGGAAATTCCATCAGGTCGTTCAATCGGGGCGAGCCTACAAATCACAGCCGCAAAGTCGAGCGGCTTTTGGCCCAGACGCGGATGACGACCGATCAGGAGCGCACCAGAAAGATGTAACGTTTTCGGTATCGTCCTGCCGGTTCCGACATTCCAATCTTGGAGGGCACAGCTCCCGGCAAACGCGGCAGCAGATCGGTCAATTCATCGTCCGGCACAACCAGGCCGTCGAGTTTGCCGCTCTTCCATGCCGCCGCCGCCTGCTCTGGCTCCAGGAATTCGCTGCGGCGGACATACAAGGCCATCCCTTCGTCGTCGCCGCCGACAATCTCGTAGTTCCAACCGTGAGCAGCCGCTTCCTTCCGGACCGCGGATCCGAAAATTGCAAACGCATCACTGTGCTGGCGGTAGCCCGAGGCGACTCTCCTGATGGCGTAACCCGTCGTAAACAGGCAGGCAATTGCGATCGCGATCGCGCAGCATCTTCGAATCAGCACTCTCAGCTTCTCCCTCGTTTGTAACGCAGCGACCTGGGCGGCCAGGAGTAAACAGAGCGGCGGCACGATTGGGAACACGCGATCGATCCGCTTGGATGGAACGAAAGACATCACGAGCAAACCCCCGAGGCTCCAGGCGACGAGCCAAAATGTTTCCGGTGACATCGCGCGCGGCCAATCGCGAATTTTGAGGCATTGCTCTCTCGCCGCGAGCAGCGGCAACAAGATCAGCAGAATGCTCCAGGGCGCGAACCGATGGAGAAAATGCGGGAGATAAAAATAAATCGGCTGCGATCGATGCATGACCTCGCCGAATCGCCCGGCGAACTCGCGCATGACGACGTGCTCCCAAAATTCCGGCACGAGCAAAATGCCGCCGATGGCCCAGGCCAGGAATATTGCCAGCGACGCCAGCCACGGCCACCACCCGGGCCACGCGCTCACGGCTTCATCCGTCCTTCGCATTCTCCACTGGAAAGCGACAATTCCCGGCAACAAAAACGCGTAAACAATCGGGCCCTTGATCAACATCGCCGCGCTGAGCAACACAAAGAACACGAAGCGATCTTTTGCCGTCCAGGCTGCGCGTTTTCGGATTTTCTCCCAGATCAGCCAGCCAATCAGGAAAAGGATCAAGGCTAGCGGCATGTCCGTGCGGACGAGCGTCGCCAGGCGTGGAGTGAATAAGTTGAAGCCAAACGCGCACGCCGCGACCATGGCGGCAATGCGGCCATAGGTCGCCGCCGCTCGCGCGATGAGCAAGAGAAGTGCGAGGCCCGCGAGAAACGACGGCAGGCGCCACGCCAGATCCCAAGATTGAGTCACCGCAAAAAAACCCGCGGAGATCCAGCCGACGAGGGGCGGTTTTGTCGCGACCCATCCGTTTGGCGTGTGCTGATAGATCCAGTGGCCCTGCTTCACCATCTCGAAAGAGGTGAAGGCTTGCTTTGCCTGATCGTAATCGTCCAAATGCCACGGAAGATTTGTGATGGCGAACAGGACGGTTGTTACCGTGGTAACAAACCAGAAGGCGCTTTTGCGCTCCAGAAAAGAAGTTCTCGCCAGAGACTCCATCGCGCGACGCAGCGGACTTACTCCCGCCAAAGAATGGCACGCACGGGTCCGGCATCGCCCCCGGCGATCTTTAAAGGCAACGCCGAGAAGTGATAGATGCCCGCCTCGATTTCGCTCAAGTCGAGCGATTCAACAATGGCGATGCGCGCGGCCGCCAGCGCGTAATGATTGCTTAACTTCTTCGCCTCGATTGGATCGACCGACGGCAAATCCAATCCGAGCAATTTCACTTTCCGCTCTCGCATCCACTCGGGCACATCAGGCGCAATCACCGGAATCCACTCCGGAAAAACCTTCGAATCCTTCCAAACTCCCGTCTTGAGCAGGAGCCGCGGCGCCTGCTCAAGCGAGGTCGAAAGAGTCTCAAGGTCTGCCACGCCTATTTGTCGTGTCCGGTCGAGCTCATCGCCCGCCCTCGCGAACAGTTTCACCAGATCGACCACGACCGCGTCGCCGATGTAGGCGTCGAGCGCCATGCGTTCAATCGAATCGCCGCTCTCATCGAAATGGAACGTTGCATCGGCGTGCGTTCCGTTGTGCACCCCCATGTTGATCGCGCCCACATTCACCGTCGCGCCGTCCGCCATCTTCCATTTCAACTCGAAATGAAACGGGGTGTCACCAGGCCATGGTGCGAGTTCGTCGGAAAGCGCCCGCGAGATATCGAAGATTTCCATCAGGTCCAGTTTCGTTCTTTATTGAGTCACGGGTTCAACTCATCGACAACCACTCGCGCCGCTTTCGCGCTTGCGCCGGCCTCACCGAGTTTGGCGATGATCGCGTCGAATTCCGAGGTCATTTCGTCACGCGCCGCTCGATCCACCATTAATTTCAAAACCGCTTTGGAGAGCGTGTCCGGGCGGGCTTCATGCTGGATGAACTCGGGGACGATCTCCCGGCCGGCAAGGACATTCGGCATCCCCAGGTATTTGGTCTTTAGCACGAGACGCGCAGCAAAATAAGTGGGCCACGACACTTTGTAGGCGAGCACGAACGGCAGTCTGAAATAGGCGGCCTCCAAGGTCGCCGTGCCTGAAGCGACCATGCCGGCATTGGCGCGTTGCATCGTGCCCGCGGCATCTCCCGTGACGATCCGCACCCGATCCCGCAGCGGCGACGCCGCTAGCATTTGCTGAATTTCCACGGCCAGCGGTTCCGAGGCCGCGGCCACTTCAAAGCGAATCTCGGGTCGTTCGCCCGCAATTTCGCCCGCGGCTTCCAGCATGATCGGGAAAATCTTGCGGACTTCGCGAACCCGGCTGCCCGGGAAAAGCCCAATCAAATTCGGCTGGCGTTCTTCGCCCGTTCGGAGCTTCGCGAGATTCTCGATCATCGGATGCCCGACGAAAACCGTGCGCAAGCCGGACTTATTGTAGAGCTCAGCCTCGAACGGAAAGATGCAGAGCATCAAATCCAGAAAGCGCGCCATCTGGCGGATTCTTCCGCGGTTCCAGGCCCAAACCTGGGGACTGATGTAATAAATTATCTTGAGCGCCGGCGATTGCTTCCGCAGCGCCCGGGCGAGGCGCAGATTGAACCCGGGGTAATCAATGAGAACCACCGCGTCGGGATTGATACTCGCGATTTCGCGAAGCGCGCCTTGGAATTGTTCGCGAAAATATCCATACTTTTTCACCACCTCCCAAAGTCCAACCACGGCGGCGGAGTCGCTCCAATTGGTGAACGCGTCGCCGGCCACAGCCTGCATTTTCGGACCGCCGCGTCCCGAGAAATTCAGGTCGGGAACCAACGCGCGGAGCGCTCGCATCAAGGCCGCGCCGTGCTCGTCACCGCTCGCCTCGCCCGCGACAAGATAGATGGTGGATGAGCGGTTCATCAGAGAAAATCTAGAACGTCAGGACAACAAATGCCCCGAAAGCTTTCGGGGGTCGAAGTACCATCGCGCGGCGAAGCGCACGATCCACCTTAAGCATTTGCGGCAATCCGTTTCGTGATTTCCACGGCCAGCTCCAGAGCGGCGGCCGCTTGAAAACCCGAGACTTTGGGAGCGCGGCCCGTTTGTGCGCACTCGATAAACGAAGCGAGCTGGCGCTTCAGCGGTTCTTCCCGTTCGATCTCGACTTCTTCCCGCGTGATTCCCTCCGCGGTGCGCCGATGCATTTCGCCGCTTTGGTTCTGATAGTCGAGCGAGAGGTAGGCGTTCTCTTGAAAGACACGGATCTTCCGCATCTGCTCGGGGCTGATCCGGCTGGAAGTAATGTTCGCGACGCAACCGTTTTCGAAACGGAGCCGCGCGTTCGCGATGTCTTCGCCGCGGCCCATGACCGGCACCCCGACGGCGTCGATCGTCTGCACGGGGGACCGCACGAGATGCAAAATAACTTCGAGATCGTGGATCATCAGGTCGAGCACGACCCCGATGTCGGTGCTGCGATTCGGATAGGGCGAGAGCCGATGCGCCTCGATGAAACGCGGATTCGTCAGGCGTTTTTCCAAGGCGCTCAAGACCGGATTAAAACGCTCCACGTGGCCGACCTGCAGGACGAGCCGTCGCGCCGCGGCGAGCTCCGCCAATTCGGTGGCGTGAGCGGTGTTTTCGGCGATTGGTTTTTCGACCAGGAGATGTTTGCCCCGCGTCAGCAGCTGGTGCGCGATGTCGAAATGCGTATTGGTCGGGGTGGCGATCGAGGCGGCGTCGACCTGTTCGCTAAACTCTTCGAGAGAACCGGCGGCCGCGACGCCGAATTCATCGGCGAGTCGATGCGCTCTCGCCTGATCGGTGTCGTAGATCGCGGTGAACTGCGCGCCCGGAAATTCCGCATAAAGGCGCGCGTGATTTTTCCCAATGTGCCCCACGCCGACAACGCCAACGCGAAGCGTTTTCATTTCGCAGCCTCCCGCGCGGTGTTTTTCAGAAACCACTCGTAGGTCCGTGCGATTCCTTCGCGCAGCCCGATGGAATGGCGCCATCCCAGATCGTGCAGTTTGGAGACGTCGAGCAGTTTTCGGGGGGTCCCGTCAGGTTTGGCGCTGTCCCACGTCAGATCGCCCTGGAATCCAACGATGTCGCAAATCAGTTCCGCCAGTTCGCGAATGGAGATGTCTTCGCCGCAGCCTACGTTGATGATTTCAGCGCTGTCATATTTCTCGAGCAGGAAGAGGCAAGCCGAGGCCAGATCGTCGACATGAAGAAATTCCCTCCGCGGCTTTCCCGAGCCCCAGACCACCAGCTCGCGGTCCCCCTTCCTTTTTGCCTCGTGTGCTTTGCGCAGAAGCGCGGGCAGAGCATGCGATGAGAGCAAGTCGAAGTTGTCGTTAGGCCCGTAAAGGTTCGTCGGCATGGCCGAAATGAAATTCGCGCCATATTCCCGCGCATACGCCTGGCAAAGTTTTATCCCGGCAATCTTCGCGATCGCATAGGCTTCGTTGGTTGGTTCAAGCGGCCCCGTCAGAAGCGCCGTTTCCGGGATCGGTTGCGGCGCGTGTTTCGGGTACGTGCAAGAACTCCCCAGGAACAAAAGCTTGCGAACGCCGGTCTGGTAGGCGGCGCGAATGACGTTGTTCTGAACCTGGATGTTCTCGAGCAGAAATTCCACCGGCAGGTCGTTGTTGGCCTTGATGCCGCCCACTTTGGCAGCCGCAAAGACAACAAGAGCCGGCTTTTCCTCCGCGAAAAAACGATCGACCTCGGCTTCCTTCATCAGATCGAGCTGGGTGCGATCGCGCGTGACCAGGTTGGCAAACCCCTCGTGCTGGAGTTTGTGGACGAGCGCGCTTCCGACCAAGCCTCGATGACCGGCAACGAATATTTTTTCAGACTTTTGCACAGGCGGTCGGATGACTGCGGCTTACCATTTTCTTTTTTGCGCCGATGCGCAATCCTCAGTTCGCACAAAACCCGAAGGGGTGCAGCGTGCGGTTCTTATTCCGACCCAGCGCCGTCGGGCCAAAAACGCTCATGTTGAAGGCATCGAAATAGCTTTAAGTCGACCCGCGAACTCCCGCGCTCTCGTGGGGACCGGCCCTGGCGACCAGAATTTTTTGCAATGCACGTTCCGACACTAATCGAAAAAAAGCGCGAAGGTGACGAACTAACGGCGGAGGAAATCGCTCACCTGATCTCTGGATTTACCAGCGGCGAAATCCCCGATTATCAAATGAGCGCGTGGGCGATGGCCGTTCTTTTCCAGGGAATGACGCCGGCGGAGACCCATCATCTGACCAAGGCGATGATGGAAAGCGGACGTGTCCTGGATTATCCGCCGGGCACGCCCCCGAAGGTGGACAAGCACTCCACCGGCGGCATCGGTGACAAAGTCTCGCTCGTGCTCGCGCCGTTGCTGGCCTGCGACAAAGTCTGGGTGCCGATGATTTGCGGTCGTGGGCTCGGCATTACCGGCGGCACGCTCGACAAACTCGAGAGCATTCCCGGCTTCAATGTCCACATCGACGAACGCCGGGCGCTCGCCCAGCTGGAAAGCATTGGCGTTTTCATCGTCGGACAAACTACAGACATCTGCCCCGCCGATCGGAAGCTTTATGCCTTGCGCGACGTGACCGGCACCATTCCTTCACAGCCGTTGATCGCCGCGAGCATCATGAGCAAGAAGCTCGCGGAAAATCTCGATCGGCTCGTGCTCGACGTGAAGTTTGGGAGCGGTGCGTTCATGAAGACGCGCAAAGAGGCCAAGCAGCTTGCGGCGACAATGACAAAAGTGGGGAAACTGATGGGCGTAAAGGTCTCGCACCTTCTCACTCCGATGGACGAACCGCTAGGTCGCGCCGTGGGTAACGCGCTCGAAGTCGCCGAATGCGTCCAGATTCTTCAAGGCGGCGGGCCCGCAGATGTGATCAACCTGGTGCTCGACCTAGCCGAACAGGTTTCCACCGCATCCCGCGCGACGCTCGCCGGCTGGCTCTCTGATGGGACCGCCTGGCGAAAATTCATCTCGCTGGTTTACGCGCAAGACGGCGATGCCTCATCGTTGGAGAAAATCACGGAAGTGCACGCCGCCCCGACTGTTCATCCCTTGCTCGCCCAAACCTCAGGGACCGTCACCAAAATGGATGCCGAAACGATCGGCAGAGCGTCTCTTTTTCTGGGTGGTGGCCGCCAGACCGTGGATGACGGGATCGACTTCGCGGTCGGTCTCTCCCGGATCAAGAAAATCGGCGAGCGTGCCGAAAAGGGCGAGCCGCTGCTATTTATCCACGCGCGAAATGATCAAGCCTTAAGCTCGGTTCTGCCTCTTCTCGAAGAAGCAGTCGCAATTGACCCCTAGAAATCCCTAGACAGGTGTAGCCACGTTGATGGCAGGCGCCAGGTTATGTCGCTGGCGCCGAAACCGATTGGTTCGGTTTCTTGTCCACGGCATTGGCCAGAGTCGGCCGCAAGTTGGTCAGCGATTTCAGGGTGTTAAACCAAAATGGCGCTCCCAGACTCAGGAGCGCTGCCGAAACAACAATTCCAAGAAGACGGCGCTTTGGCCAGCTCCATTTGCCGTCGGTAATAAACAGATGAGGCAACCGGCGTCCTTCCGTCCAGCCGGGGCTTAGTTGCAGCGGATAAGGATTCGGCAAGAGATCGAGTCCACTGGTCGAAACGAGCTTTTGTATGGTCGCGAGATACGCGTCGAGCTTCGCGCTAGCAATCAGGCCCTCGTAGGAGTTTACAATCTGGTCGCGCTTCGGTTCGGACGCGAGCCGGTTCGCCAACCAGGCTTTCGCGTCATTTATCGATACGAAATCGGCGTGACTACCGAGGTCACTCGGCAGCTTGTACGTCTTGGCCAGCTCCGCTATCGCTGCCTGATGCATCACTTGATCGATGACGGCACGCTGGGCGTTATCCAGTACCTTGTCAGCCTGTTGCTGAATAGGACCCGACACTGCTACCAGCCTGGCCCGCATGTCCGCATCGGTGGAGAGGCGCTTGAGCAGCGCGATCGTATCCAGTTGCAGAACAAATGCCGCGACGACAGCCGCCACGACGGTGATCAAACGTGTATGAAGCGTGAACCATTGTTGCGCTCTGTCCTGGACGGAGTTGAACTGCTTCTCCAGATTGACGAAGCAGGCATCGGTCATGTTGGCGTAATGGGCAATCAAGGCTTTTGCTTGACCTATCTCCGTGCCTATGAGCTTGTCCGCGCGGAGCGCCACCGCATCGATCGCCTCCGCTGTTTTCGGATCAACCGTCGCCATCAAGCCACCAAGGATTTCCGTAGCGGTGTTTTGCAGGGCGGTCGCGGCCTGCGTTAAGACAGGAGGAGGGTTGATCCCGGAATTCGTCACCACCCCGTTTTTCATTTCCTTCAGGATATCGTAAAGCTCATCGGGCCGAATGGCGGACGCCGTTTTCCATCTTTGCCTCAATCGCGCCAGGACTGGGATCCGGTCCGACAAGGTTGTCAGCATCGACATGGCCGAGTCGGAAATTGCGCAATGGGTCAAAACATGTTTGACCAGAGCCTGAGCATTCTCGGGAGTCACGTTCGGATCGATCTTAAAAATCATGACGCGAAGCGCGTCCGCCAGATTCTTCCCCCGCAACCCCAGAAACGACGAGACCATCTGCGTAACGATCGTGATCAACAGGCTCACCACTAACATCACGACCGCGAACCCTATCAGTGTATCGAGTTGTTTGAGCATCGGAGATTGTCTTTCTTGTCCAAGCTCCAGCTAAAGGAGACCAGGAACCTTCATTGTTTACTGCTGCTCGGGGATCACGCCGCTCTTCCGCAGAACGCCGCGATCGATGCCGCGCAAAATTTGGCGCATCAGCTCGATGGTGGCGTCGGTAACGAAATACGCACCGTGAATGGCCCCACCACCTACGTTCGCGGGAAAGAAGCTCGAACAATCGACGTCCCACACGTTGTCCGTTTCCGGCGGGGCACTGACCAGGGGTGGCCGGTGAGCTAATCCACTGCGACCCAGGCGACGGGCGCCAAAATGTTTTAGCCCGGCCGACGCGCCCAAGACGGCATCGCGTCCACTGTATAAGGCAGTAACGCGGTAGGTCAGGTTGGCGATGGCGGCGCCGTCATCATTATCCGAAGCGCCAGCGTCGAAGAGATTATTGTCCACATCCGCTGCGACCATGACGAGCTGGTTAATGAGGGTAACCAGGAGAGGCTGGTTCTTGCGCGTCCAAGCTGCGGCCATGGCTTTTTGCAAAACGTAATTGCCCATACTGTGGGCGATAACCGAGACCTTGGCCTTGCATGGTTCGGTCGCCGGCGGGTTGCCTTTCGCGACCGCAACCGCGGCTTTCCGTGCGTCCTGCTGTTTCTTGACCAGCCAATCAAAAAGCGCACTCAGAATATCGGTGAGGTCCTGGGCGCAGGCGCGGGCGTGTGCGCGATCCGGGTAGTATCCAGCGACGTTTCCGTAGGACGGCCAATCAAAGCTTACGCAGAGACCCATGCTTTGAACGCCTTCGAACATGCGGGCACACAGGTTCTGATAACTGTTGGAGGAATTCTGCCAGCCAACATTATAACCGTGAACGAAAAAGGTGACATGCGGCTGGTCTTCGTGCTCCGCCTCGTCCACCGGCGGAAACTGATCGGCCGCCGCGACGAGCAGGGTCTGAAATTGATTC
>JBEEHC010000131.1:0-14257 GCA_041167205.1 Verrucomicrobiota bacterium | reverse complement strand
GCCAGGAGATAGAAAAGGAAGAACCAGCGCTTATTGAAACGCAGCCGGTCGCGCGTGAGGTCGAGAAGATTCTTGATGGCGGACCAGGTCATTGCCTGCTCAACCGCCGGAACATCCAGAACCCGAGCACGAGAAAGAGGAGGTTGGGGAACCAGACCAGAAGCTCAGGGTGAAGCTTCGGGTTTGTCCGCAAGGTGTCGGCGACGATGATGAAGAGAAAATAAAAAACGCCGATGACGAGGCTCGCGGCGAAACCAAAAGAGGTCTCGCGCCGATGCGCTGTGATGCCCAGCGGGACGCCAACCAGCGCGAAAACGATGCACGCCAGAGGGAAGGAAAAGCGTTTGTTAATCTCGGTGCGGCTCGAGCTGCGCAACTTCGGATCGTCGTTGTTCAACTGCTCCAGCAGCTGCTCGAGGGAGAGCATCGACCGGCTCGCCCGCCTTCTTTCCTTTTCGTAAAGCTCCTCCAGGCTGATGGGAAGCGTCCCTTCTTCCACGCTAATTCCGTCCCGGATACGGAAGAGATCGTACGGATCGTAGTCATCGCGTTGCTGATAACGCGCGCCGGAAAGGTGCATCAAAATACGCCTGTTCGGCAGATCTGCCTCGAGGCTGCCGGTCCGGGCATGAGTCACTTTCATCGGCATCGAATTATCGTCCGTTTCAAAAACGATGATGTTCTCCAGCTGATTGCCATTTTTTTTGCCCACATAAATTTTTCGGCCGGGAAATTGATCGATCACTTGATCGCTCCCGAACAAGGCCATCGGATTGCGGGTGGCGAGATTGAAGACGGTGCTGCGCATTTCTTCCTGGGCCGCCGGTGCGACCTGGACGTTGAGCCAGAGGGAAGCGGCGGTGCAGAGAAGGGCGATAACCACCAGCGGCTGGCAAATCCTGAGGATGCTCACGCCATTGGAACGCAACGCGATCAATTCGTTGTCCGCCGAGAGCCGTCCGAAGACGAGCAGCACCGCAGTGAGAAGGCCCCACGGGATGGTGAAGATGAGCGAGAAAGGCAGGACGTAGGCGATGAAACCGAAGAGATATTCCGCCGGCAGGTCGTGATTGACGAGCAGGGGCAGGAGTTTGCGGAAGATATTGCCGACGACGAGGACGAAGCTGAGCACGGCAATCGCAAAAAGGAGATTCACGACGAGCTGTCGGCTGACGTAGCGGTCGATTAATTTCATCGGCTGCCGTTTGTTAGTTCCGTTCCATGGGCGTGGCAAGTGGCACGGTTCGCCGTGGACACTCAGCGCGTGGAAGTTTGACGATGCGGACGCAGAGCCCTGGACCCAAGCGCGTCGAATATAGTGCCAGCATAGGTCAGGAAAGATATCAGAAGCAGCTCTAACATGGGCAGCGTATAACGAGGCCCCCATGAACCAATCAGACACGTCAACGCCATCATTACTAGGCCGACGCCCATCAAAACAATGCCGTAAACAGAGATTACGGTGACGTGTTGGTTGCTCCCTTTCCGCAGGAGGATCAGGACCGCTAGCGCGCTGAGGTTCACAACGAAAAGGTGATTGTAGGACACGCTGTTCCAGAGCTGAAAGTAATTGTGCTGGAATGGAATCGCCATGAGCCGATCCGCGGTCGTGTTTCGATAGGTCACTAATTTCGAACAGGCCGACATACCATCGCGGTGATCAAAAAAATACGTCGTCGTTTCGAATAAGTTCAGTGGCACCTCGGATAACGGCATTCGCCGGGCCGCGGCGAAGTCCATTCTTGCGTTGTCCAGGTGTCCGCGCGTTCCTGCCTTCAGGAAGGCCCAGGCCAATTCGTTTAGCGCGCGGTCAAAGTGATCACCGTTAACTTTCGTTTCGGGTGGGAACAGGACGCTTGGCGCGCGCTGCAGGAAAGGTATGGCTTCAATCTTCGATCCTTCGTCAAGAATTTGGCGTAGTAATATAATAAGTTTTCGCGCCTGGTCGGAGTGGGTTTGCCCCGCGACTTCCGTGAGCAAAGCGTTGCGCGCTTCGGGTGACATCGAGTTCAGAAATTGCAAACGCCACAGGAACGTAAACCCGATCCGGGACTGATAATTGAAGCGGGAGAATTTACATACCGTGCGATTCGACACTTGGGCAAGTCCTACACAACCAAGCCCGATGACCAAGGCTATCACCGCCGACTGCAAATTCCGGGCTGACACCAGCTGAGCGCCGTTCCCAGACAACCTGCCAGCGTATTGCAGGAGCGCCGCCAGCAACAATGCCAACGGCAGGAGCAGCACCAGCACCAGATTGACGTGCCTCGTGAAAAGGCAAGCCCACAGAACAACGGCGAAAAGGTACCACGTTTGCCATGAGGGCTCACGGGTCCCTCGGACGACACGCAGGCCCACGATAGCCAAAACGAGAATCAAAATCATGCTCAGGCTCTCTGACCCCACGCAGTGCGCGAACGTGTAAAAAATCGGACTACAGGCCAGAAAAATGGCCAAAACGACACGGGCCCAAAATTGTCTAGCGACGGTGATGGAGAGAACCAGAGCCGCAGCGCAGAAAGCCAGGTGTTGACAGAGAATTAGAAGAAATATCCCTGTATCAGTCACAATAGGATGGCGAAAAAAACTCTCGGTAGGGGCGGGTGGACTCCCCCGCCATCGTTCGAGCTGATAGCCGGCGAAAAGAGGCACACGCACTGCAATGCAGTAGAGCGCCCCGTGGCCCCAACGCGTCGCAAGGGCTGGATCGTGGGTCAGCTGAATGTAGGCGTCTGAGTCGCGCCACAATGGTGGAACTGAACTCAGCATCCACACCGAAGGGGTCAGCAGAACGGCGAAGATCAAGAGGATTCCGCCTGTGCGAACAAACCTCGAACGCTTCGAGGGTTCGTTAGCATTCGCGTTGAGCCCTGCCTGCACGGAGGTCATGCGTTTGGAAATTCCACCACGCCAACTTCCGAGTAAAAGCTGATGAAAGCGTCGTGTGGCATCGGCCCCGATCTTAATGCGTCTGGCCGACACTTGCCAATCCGCCACTCATTCCGCGAAACGCTATCAAATCCTCCTCTCGGAGGGACCTGCTTCCGCGCGTCCCAAACTTGAATCGCCCCCCTACCGCAAAATGGGAAGTGGGAAGCACGTCCCTCCGAAAATTCCTTTCCAACGAAGTTTGTCGGGCCTTAGTTCATCGCGATGCCACCTCGCTTGTGTTCTTTGCTCCTGCTCGCATGCAGTTGGCCGCTGGCAACGGGCCGGACTGCGACTCGTGAGCTGGACCGTTCTCGTCAGTGCGTTGTGGTCTTGACGGAGAATTGGGCGTCGACCACCGGGTCGCTGCATGCCTTCGAGCGCGGTGGAACGACTGGCAGTTGGAAAGAGCGAGGGCCGGGAATTCCGGTCGTGGTTGGCAAGAACGGGCTCGGACGGAGCCGGGGGCTCGTCCGCGTGGATTTCAAGGGAGCGCCTGCCAAGCAGGAAGGCGACGACAGAGCACCAGCCGGGATCTTCCGGCTTTCGTCGGCCTTTGGATACGCGCCGGCCCAATCTTCCGCCTGGATCAAGCTGCCGTATCTGGTGTTATCAAAGCAGATCGAAGCGATCGACGATCCCAACTCGCGTTACTACAACAGATTGGTGGATCGATCGAAGATCGCGACGATCGATTGGCGCAGTTCCGAGCAGATGCGCCGAGATGACGTCCTCTATAAGTGGGGCGTGGTCGTTGACCATAATCCTGCCCCGATCCCGGGCGCGGGATCGTGCATCTTTCTGCACATCTGGAAAAATTCGTCCGCGCCCACAGCCGGTTGCACGGCAATGTCGGAGAGTGATCTGGTGAGATTGCTCCAATGGCTCGATCCTGCCCAGCAGCCAATTTTGGTCCAGATGCCACGGGCGGATTACCGTTCGGTCGCAGCGAAATATGGTCTGCCGCCAGATCATTCCTGAATCGACTTCGTCGGATCGGTTTGGCAGTGTTTGCTTCGCGCGGAACTTTGCTACCTTGATGGCCCAATGAGCAGCGAGATGTACGACGTGGCGATTATCGGCGGTGGCCCTGCCGGCAGCACCGCGGCCACGCTGCTGGCGCGAGCCGGAAGGCGCGTCGTTGTCCTGGAGCGCGAAAAATTTCCACGCTTTCACATCGGCGAATCGCTCCTGCCTTTCAGCACACAAGCCTTCGATCGCCTCGGCCTACGCGAAAAGCTCGACCGCACTTTCATGCCAAAACACGGCGGAGAAATCATCGCCGCCTGTGGAACGACGAGCGCGAAATTCTACTTCAAAGACGGTTTCGAATCGCAGCGGGATCGCGCTTACCAGGTCACTCGTTCGGAGTTCGACAAGATGCTCCTCGATCACTCGCGCGATAATGGCGCCGAGGTCCGGGAGGAAACGACGGTCCAAAAGATCGAGTTTGGTCAGGAGAGCGTGCGCCTCGAGGTCGCGATGCCAGGCGGCGCGACGGAAGCGCTCGAAGCCCGCTATTTACTCGACTGCAGCGGACGACAAACGACGCTCGGAAATTTTTTTAAACTCAAGAAGACATACGATCACCTGCAGAAATTTTCCGTCTTCGCGCATTATGAAAATGTCGCCCGCCCGGAGGGCATCGACGGCACCCTCATCCGCATGGTGCGCGGGCTCGATCGTTGGTTCTGGCTGATTCCCCTCACGCCCACCCGGATGAGTGTCGGCGTGGTCATGGACACCGCGAGTTTCCGCGCGATGAAACTTTCCCCCGAGGAAGCGCTCGAAAAATTTATCGACGAGCAACCGATGCTGCTCGAACCAATGGCGAACGCCGAGCGGGTCTCGCCCGTCTATTCCGCGGGCGACTATTCCTATCGCAACAAGAGGCTCTTTGGCGATCGGTGGTTGCTGGCCGGTGACGCCGCGGGTTTCATCGATCCGGTTTTCAGCAGCGGGGTCTTTCTCGCGATCATGTCCGCTGAAAAAGCGGCGGACTCGCTGCATGAAATTCTGGGCGACGAATCGCTCAAACCGCGCCTTTTTCGGGAGTACTCGCGCCGGGTCAACCGGGTGATGGATCTGTATCTCAAGTTCGTGAACTCCTGGTACAGCGGCAAAGGATTCACCGAGGTGTTTCTCAACCCGACCGAGATGTTGCAGCTCGCCCCGGCCGTCAATGCCGTGCTTGCTGGCAATGACGGCGGCCGCTTCGCCATCAAATGGCGAATGTGGGTCTTCTATTTCTTCGTGCGCGCACAGCGTTTCATCGCCTTCTCGCCGCGCCTTTCGCTCGTGCCACAAAAACCAAACGGAGCGGCGTCGATGCCGCCTCTGGAAACGGTTGCCTAGAATACCATTCTCGGAGAATGCCGAAATGGCACCAACTTCGGGATCAAATCGTATGAGTGAATTTCGTGCGCTGCGTGGCCCTGACCTGATCTACGGAGCCAGCTTAAGGACCGGACCCGAGAGGGGTCGGCTGTAGAATTGCGCGGAACCGATCCACATCCCGCTGCTTAAACTATTTGCAATAGCGGTGTATGGGCCTGGCGCGCCGCCCACCCGGTAAGCCTCCACCAGCGCGACCCCGGTCGTGTTGTTTTTGCCTCGAACAATTGCGGTGTAAGCGCCGGGCGCGAAATTTTGCACGATCGCTGCTTCGCGATTATCGCTCGGCGGAAGTCCAGTCGCCTCAATCTCCGCCTGCTGGGTGTCCCTCCAATTGTCGTTTGCGGCGATGATGTCGCCATTGTTGTTGTGCAGCTCCAGCGTCGGATCGGCCAGCGCGTTTGGCACACCAAAGGCCGTCAGCGATGGACCAATCGCCCGGATCAAGATCCTTGCATTCGCGCTTCCGTTGCCCAGGATGAAGCCGCCAATCATCACGTTGTCCCCCGAATCCACGAAGCCGCGCGTGCTGATGTTCGCCATTTGCGCATCGGCTGCTGAATTCAGATCATAAGCCTCAACCAACCCGACGCCGGTCCCGTTGTTGTTCCCCCGCACGATCGCAGTGTAAGCGCCGGGCGGTAACATCGCGACGATGGCTGATTCCAAATTGTCGCTTGGCGCGAGGCCGGTGGCTTGAATTTCCGTCTCCTGGCTGTCTCGCCAATTGTCGTTGGTGATCGTGACAAATCCCGTCGGCCCATGCAGCTCCAGCGTGGGATTAGTGAGAGCGCCGGGAACTCCAAAATTCGTCAACGACGGACCAATGGAGCGAACGATCACTCTCTTGGACGCGCTGCCGGTAACGATGAAGCCGCCGATGAGCGCATTGTCATCGGTCAGGACTCGCAGCCGCGTAGAGATGTTGAGCAGTCTTGTGGACGGTGTCGGAGTCGCTGTGGCGGTAGGTGTAGCCGTGGGAGTTGGCGTCGGTGTCGGTGTAACCACAGGGGTTGCCGTCGCCGACGCTGTTGGTGTTGGAGTCGCGGTTGCCGTCGGATTGACGGTTGGCGTCGGTGTAGGAGTCGCCGTTGCGGTAGCTGTCGGTGTCGGACTCGCGGGTGGCGTGGGTGTAGGTGTAGGCGTCGACGCTACTGTCTGCCCCTCAAACGAGCCAATATCGATGCGACCGGCAAGGACACGTGGAAAACCGGGGCCGCGCTGATCGAAATCGGGCGGCGGGGTGAAGCTTGGATTACCCGCGTTAATGGCCGGGCTGCCAATCAACAGACCATGCGTGAGGGTCGGGCCGCCGTTGTTCTGGAGCGGGCCAAGCATTGGATTGGTGTTAATTTGGTCGCCGGCCGCAGTGAGAAAGCCGCCGCCGTTATCGTTGCTGAGATTGTAGCCGGCTGAGAAGACCTGGCCTAAAGAGCCATGGATATTTTCTCCGGTAATGCCGGTCTTCAGGATTGTGTTTCCCATTCCCAGCGACGTCGCATTGCTGCCGAAAGAGTAAATGCCGCCCCCTTCGTTAGCTGAGTTGTCGCTGATTGTGCTGGTGCCGATCGCCAGTGTTGCCTCGCCCTGGTCGCCGTCGTTCATGATCGCGCCGCCTTTCAGCGACGCCGAGTTGTCACTGATCGTGCTATTACTCACTGACACCCAGGCGTTGTCAGCCTTAAATTCGCCATAGTTATAGATGCCGCCGCCGTTCTGGGACGCTGAGTTCCCTCTGATCGTGCTGTTATCAATCTTCAGGAATGCGTTACCCATGGCTGAGCCGTCGCTGAAAATGCCCGCGCCGTACGCGGCCGAGTTGCCGCTGATCGTGCTGTTATTCATCTCCACCGACGCGAACACCGAGAAGGGGATGAGATCACCGTAACCCAAATTGTAGATGCTGCCTCCGCTGGTGGCAGCCGAGTTGCCACTCAATATACTGTTGCTGATCATCAGCTGTGCGCTGCCAGAGTTGACGGCATTGTTGAAGATGGCGCCGCCATAGCTGGAGGAATTGCCGCTGATCGTGCAGTTGGCGATCGTCAGGATTGCACCATTGTTATAGATTCCACCGCCGCCGCCGCCGGACACAGTGAGCCCGTTGCTGATCGTTAGTCCTTCTACCGTCACGGTAAGATTTGGAGTTACATCAAAGATGCGGAAGATGGGAGTACCGCCCGCAGTGCTGCGCCGCACTGTTAACTGAGTGGCACCTGGGCCATCGATGACGAGATTCTTGTCTATTACGATTTTGGCGCTGGTGAGGGTGATCGTCTGTCCGTTTAGCGCGGCGGCGAATTGGATCGTGTCCCCGGCGCTGGCTGCGGCTATGGTATCGCGCAACGAGCCCACGCCGCTATCGGCCGTGGTGGTGACGGTAAGCGTGGCTGCGTGCATGCTTGAGACCGTGAAGGCGCAAACGATTAGAGAGAGCAATGGCAGCGTCCTTCTCATGATTTGCCGGGTAAGGGCATGTCTCGTTCTGCGTTTTGTTTGGATGCACATCTGGGGATGATCTGTTGAATCCCTCCGGAAGAGAGTCGTCCGCAAGCGAGCCTTCCGGAAGAGAGAAACAAAACGATCATCGTCTGTTTGGCCTCTCTTAGCGAACGAAACTTTGAGATTTCCCATTCTGTTTTCAGAGGATGGGAAGAATTATGGTTGAACGTCGAGGGGCGAAGCAGTAAGCCGTTTCTCGATACATGAACCGCGTCTTCTTCAAATTTCTGACGATCGTTTGCGCCGGTCTTATCGGCCTGACGAGCTGCCAGACAATCCGCCATCACTTTCTCGACCCGTCGCGGGACTGGCAGGCTAGGAACGGTCAGCTCCTCTATCGCGGACAGAAAACCACCTTGATCGGCGAGGTGCTGGTGCGCTTTTCCAAAGCCGGCGATTTCGAGCTGACTTTCACCAAGGGCCCCGGCATCGTCCTGCTGGAGGTGCGGCAGGACGCAAACTTTGTCAGCGTGAAAGGTCCACTCGCCCGAGGAGGCTGGTCCGGCCCGAGCGCGCAAGCGCCAGCGCGATTGCGCGGGTGGGTGCAACTGCGTGAAGTGCTCATGGCGTCGGGTGGGAAAACGTCCGTCCGCCATTCCGCCGGGGGCGACACGTTTATTTTCCGCTTTTGACCTTGGCGGGATGAACCGCGAGCATCGCGGCTGCGGTCACGACTTATCATGCGCCTTCATTCCCTCATCGCTCATCTGGTTACGCAACGGCGCGGCGCGGTCTGGTCGGCGGTCGCGCTAATCTGCGCGCTGTCCGCTTACGTCCTGGTCACGCGGATGAAGCTCGACAGCGAAGTGCTGAATCTTCTGCCCAGCGGGTTCGAATCGGTCGAAGGCCTGAAAGTTTATAATCGCGATTTCGCCCAGGTGCGTGACCTGACGTTCGCGCTGGTCTGCCAGCCGGAAGACGTCGATAAGCTGGAGGAGTTCGCGCCGCAGTTCGCTCAAAAATTACGCGAGCAGCCATGGTGCACGCGCGTCCTGTCCGGCGCGCCGATCGAAACGCCGGAAGGCATTCACGATCTGCAATCGATCGCGATTCCGCTGCTGCTGAATCTCGAACCGGCTGCTTTTGACGAGACGCTCGCTCTTTTGCGGCCGGAGAAAATTCGGGAGCGCTTGCATCGTTTGCATTCCGAGCTGGAAGCCGGCTCGCCCCGGCCTCAAATCGAATTGGGGCTGGATCCGCTCGGGGTCATCGCGCCGGCGCTGAAACCGTTCGCGAGCAACGCGGCGATCGAAGAAGACCAGCCGCTCACTTCGCCCGACCGCACGATGCGGGTGTTTCTCACCGTCACAAATCAGCCGAGCATCGGTGCAATCGACTGTCAGAAACTGATGCGCGAAGTAAAAGCATTCCAGGCGACCGCCCACCAGGGCTGGGATGGCGGGCCGCTCCAAATTCTGGTGACGGGCCGCTCCGCCTACGTCGCCGAGATTTCCCTCAGCATGCGACACGACATCGTCGTCACGTTGCTCGGCTCCATCTTTCTGGTGGGCGGCGTTTTCTACATCGGCTTCCATCGCTGGCTGCCGCTCATCGGGATGGGCCTCACGCTGTTGCTTTGCTGCCTGGTCGCGCTCGCAACCGGCCTCCTCATTTTTCATCAGCTCAACATGGTCACGATCGGATTCTGCGCGATCCTGATCGGGCTCGGGGTCGACTTCGCGATTCTGGTTTTCGGCCGCTACCAGCAAGCGCGCGATGAAGGCACCGATCACCCCGCGGCCGTGAGCGAAGCCGTCAAGGCCTTGGGAAAAGCCATTTTCTTCGGCGCGCTGACCACGGCTGTTGGCTTTATGGCGTTAATGCTGGCGGGTTCGCAGGGGTTCACTCAACTCGGCGTTCTAATCGCGCTCGGCATCAGTTTCGCCGGCATTTTTATGATGACGGTTTTTTTCCTTTTTCTCCCGCGGAAAAGTTCAGCGCCGCGGAATGATTGGATGTTTGCGATGGTGAAGAACTACGTGCGCTGGACGGTTCGCCGCCCATCCCCAATGCTTTGGATCTCCACTCCGCTGCTCCTGATTCTTACCGGGATCGCGCTCTCGCCGCGGCCCCCGATCATCTTCGATGTCAGCACGCATTCGATGGAGCCGAAGCGCAGCGATGCTGGCTACGCGCTCAAGACGATCATGGAGAAGATGCCGTCCCGGTGGGAGCCGGTCATCGGCATCGTCAAGGCCGCGAACGCGCAGCAGTTGCACGACTACTGGCAGAAAGTCGCCGCGCATTGGAACGACCTGCAAGTCGCAGGCAAGATCAAGAGTTTCTCCACTCCGGCTGCGCTCGCCTTGTCGCCGGCACGATTGCAAACGAACCGGCAGAAATTGCAGACCGCCGATCTGGCCGCTGCGCGCGACGCACTGGAAGCCGCGATCGCCACCGAAGGTTTCAGTCGTGATACTTTCGAATCCGCTTTCGTCCTGCTCGATCAATTGAAAGGCGCGGCGGACTTGTCCCTCCAGTTGCCCGATTGGCGGACGCAGTTGCCGCAGAAATCCAGTTGGTGGTTTCTCGTCGATCGTTACTTCGCGCAGGATCCACTTCTCACCACGGGATTCGTCACGACCAACGAGCCTGTCGCGACGCAGGAACAAAAGGAAATGCTGCGCCGCGAACTCCCAGTCGAGGGCGTGCCGATGGTGCTTTCCGGTTGGAGTTTCACCCTCACCGATCTGGTGCCCTGGTCACATCGGCAGCTCATCCTGATCAGCGCGTTGATGGCGATATTCGACGCGACGTTGCTGGCGGTGCTGTATCGCGACTGGCGCTTGTGGCTCATCCAGGTCGCCACCCTCGCCATGGCTGTCTGCGCCATGATCGCGTCAATGAAATTGCTCCAGATCCCGCTCAATCTGCTCAACGTTCTCGCTTTTCGGCTCGTCCTCGCCATCGGAGTCGATTACGGCATCTATGTGCTTCTCGTTTGGCAAAAGGCCCGGCAACTCGATCACGACGTGGCCGGCGTCGTCAAACCGGTAATTCTTGCCGGTTTGACCGCGATCTGCGGCTTCGGTTCGCTCGGCGCCGCAAATAATCCGACGCTTGCGGGATTGGGTTACGCCTGCGCGATCGGCTTGTTTTGGAGCCTTGCCGCGACGATTTTTTTCACTTTACCAGCAGCGGCTGCGGCTGAACCGAAGTCCTGGCGCGAAGAATCATTGCGGCCACGCGTCCAAGAGCCTGAAAATGTTTAATACGACTGTTTGCTTCCATTCCAATCAGGTAGGGCGTGCTCTCCGAGCGCGCCGACTTATTCGACGGACGGCTCGGAGATCCGTCCCTACCTGTATGGTCGTCGCGTTTCTCTTTTTTGTTCCCCTCGCCTCTGCCGAAACTCTTTCGCCCGCCGACGTGAAAGCGCTGCTCGCGCGCATTCGCGAAAAACGCGCCGCCGCGCCCCAGGTCCAGGCTGATTTCCAGGAGGAAAAAACCGTTCACATGCTCAATAAACCGATCGTCAGTTCGGGCAAGATGTGGTTTCAGGCGCCGAACAAATTCCGGCGCGAAGCCAAGGGCAATTCTCCCAGCATCACCGTGAGCGATGGGCAGCATCTCTGGATTTATTATCCGAAATTCCAGTCGGCCGAGCATTACTCGTTAGGCAAGCGTTCCCCGCTGGATGCGGGCATCGCCGCGATCACCGCCAGTTTGAATCTCGAGAACGTCGAGGCCACTTATCATATCACGGCCACAAAAGAGGCGGACGGCTATCAACTGCAACTGACGCCTCGCAACCCGTCGATGAAGAGGCTCCTGCAATCGTTCAGCATTCGCATGAACAACGAATTGCAGGTTATTCGCACGGAGATGCTGCAACCGAACGGCGATCGCATTGTCACGACCTATTCGAACGAATCGCGCGCACCGATCCCAGCGTCCACGTTTGAGTTTACGCCACCGGCGGGGACCGACGTGACGACGCCGTTGGGACGGTAGCGATTTCTCCTGCGAAATCCCGCTCGACGTTAGAGCGCGACCTTGCTAAAAGGAACGCTCCCCCATGCGGCGTTCCCCCATCGCGTTGTTCGCGAGCATGCTCCTCTTCGCAACGACGGTTGCAGGCGATCCTCCCAAGGCGCCCGATTCCACAGGCATCGTCTCCCACATCAAACGTGACGCTGTTCAATCCACGGCCCTCGCTTCCGTCGGTTACAGCAGGCGTCTGTGTGCCTTGGAAATCGAATTCAGAAACGGAGCGATCTATCGCTATCTGAACGTTGCCCCGGTGATTTTCCACGACCTCATGATCGCGCCGTCGAAAGCGCGCTTTTACGATGAGAAGATTCGTCGGAGATACCGGTCGCTCCATGTGAAACGCCGGCCCGAATGAGGGCGAAGCGCGACGCTCGAAAGCCGGTTCGCCGCGAGATTTTCGTCCTCACGCCTGAAGAGAAAAGAACCGTCTGCTTCGTGCTTGTCGCGTTTGTTCTCGGTTTGGCCACAAAGTACTATCGCGAGCATCATCCCTCCACCGCGTCGAAACCGACGATTGCCGCGCGTGACCATGCTACGCCCAAGCCCCTGCCACCCTCACGCCCTTGAGATGCAACCCGGGCAGCCAAATTATTGGGCAACCGGCCGGTTGCCTATTTTGGGATCGGCAGGCGGCGCGCCTGCCCTACAATTTGGAAAGACACCGGCCCTCATCTCATAGTATAAGAGGAAAGCCTGGCCTTGATAATTTCTGAACCCTATCGAATCATATGTCTCTCATTTTCGAACGCGTTCTCACCGATGGCATCGCAGCGATCTCGTACCTGATCGGCGATGACGAAGAAGGCACGGCGGCAGTCATCGATCCACGGCCGGATGTGGAAATCTATCTGGAGCTGGCGAGGAAAAATGGCGTATCCATCACCCACATCTTCGAAACGCATATCCACGCTGATCTGGTCAGCGGCTCGCGCGAATTGGCGGATCGCACCCAGACGGCGAAGATTTACGCGAGCGGCGAAGGCGGCGCGGAATACGGTTTTGCAGTGGAGCCCGTCAGGGACGGTGACGAATTCAAGTTCGGCGCTCTCGTCCTGACCGCGCGTCATACGCCGGGCCACACGCCCGAGCATGTCTGCTATGTCGCGGCCGACGAGGAACATCGTGATTTTCCCTGGGGCGTTTTCACAGGCGACTCGCTCTTCGTTAATTCCGCCGGCCGGCCCGACCTCCTCGGCCGGGATGCCGACAAGCTGGCCTCGCAGCTCTACGACACGCTCTGGGGATTCTATGGCAAACTGGACGACGGTGTAATCATTCACCCCTCACACGGCAGCGGATCGCCCTGCGGCGCCGACATCGGCGACCGCCTCGAGAGCACGATCGGGTTCGAGAAGCGCTTCAATCCCTATTACCAACGCAAGGAACGGCAAACATTCGTCGACTACGCGCTTTCCACTCCGCCGCCTGAACCAACCTATTACAAGCGGATGAAAAAGGTAAACGCCGCCGGACCCGAGGTGCTCGGACGGTTGCCCATTATTCCCGCGCTATCACCGCAAACGTTCAAGGAAATCGTTGATGGGAAGACCGCTCAGCTTGTGGACACGCGCAGCATGCTCGCCTTTGGTGGCGGGCACATTGACGGCGCGCTGAACATTGCGGCCTCCCCTGTCCTTTCCATCTGGGCTGGCTGGCTGCTCGATCCCGCCGAGCCGATTCTTCTCGTGCTCGAAAGCGACGCCGACGTCGGAAAAGTAGCCCAGCTTTTTGTTCGCACTGGTTACACGAAGTTCGCCGGCTATTTGGTTGGGGGAATGAGAGCGTGGCAAAACGCCGGTTATCCGTTGCGGGAGCTGCCGCAGATGACGATTCACGAATTGGAAAACTCCCGCAATGGGTTGCAGGTGCTCGATGTCCGCGGGCCGGCCGAATGGAAGAGCGGCCGCATCCCCGGCGCAACGCACATTTTCCTTCCGCAATTGCAGAAGCGCTCGGGCGAGCTCGACCGCGAGCGGCCGGTTGTGGTCTATTGCGCGACCGGATACCGCGCGAGTCTCGCCGCGAGCCTGCTCCAGCAGGAGGGCTTCTCCGATGTTCGGAATCTTCCAGGAAGTTTCCACGCCTGGAAAGCGGCAAAATTCCCAGTAGAAAAATGACTGGAGAATCTTCCTCTCCCTCTTCCTCTCGTTCGCTTAGAAACTTGCGCTAATTTGTGGAATCCGCGGACAACAACCCACCAACGTCCAATGGATTGATCGTGCGCGAGAAGGAGCCGCTCAATCTCGAGATGCCGTTCTCGACCCTGAGCGGCTTCACCACGCCTAACGAATCCTTTTACGTTCGCTGCCATTTCCCCATCCCGGAAATCGCCGTCTCCAATTGGCGCTTGAAGGTTGAAGGCGAAGTCGAAGCACCCTTCGAGCTCGACTACGATGAGCTCCTCGCGATGGAATCGCGCACCATCGCCGCCACCCTC
>JBEEHC010000130.1:0-27112 GCA_041167205.1 Verrucomicrobiota bacterium | reverse complement strand
TCAGCCGCGAGGGTCCGCTTCCATTGTTGCCTTCAAAACGGAGCACAGTGTTTCGCACGCCCGCTGGAGTGACCTTGAAAACCGTGGCAATCGAGGGGTAGGTGGCGATGCCGTAGAAGTTGCCGTCGCTGCCTTGCACGACCTTGGTGGGATTGCCGCCGTCGTTGCCACCCGTGAACGCGTAGAGGTTGGTCAGGGCGCCGGTCGGTGTCAATTTGACGATATTCCCGAAGCCCGTGAAGACATTGGCAGGCGATTCAGGGCCGCAGAGTGTGCTGGCGTAAAAATTGCCATCGGCTCCTTGCGTTAACGCATTGGGCAAGCTCCCGTCCGCTCCGCCGGTGAAGCTGTAAAGGGTTGTGAACACACCTGCGGGAGTCAACTTAAAGAATACCCCGGCGTTGTGCATGCTGGGCGGGTGATTGAAAAAACCGCCGCTGGAGTCGCCGGCCGCGGTGCCATAAAAGTTTCCATCCGCGGCTTGAATGAGACTGGTGGCGTGGGTCCCTTTCCCGTCCACAAATCGATATATCGCAGTGAAGACCCCGGCCGGCGTCAGTCTGAAAATCATCCCATTCAGATCACCGACGGCTCTCGGCGCCGTCGCACCGTATAAATTCCCATCAGCAGCTCCGATCAGGACCGTCGGGTTCGCCTCTTCCTGCGTAGCACCTTGAAATTGGTAAAGCGTACTGAGGGAACCATTGGGCCCCAGCTTAAAGACAGACCCCCGGTCCGGATCACCGTTAAAGCCGCCAAACACCGTGCCGTAAAACATGCCGTTTGAAAGCCGGACTTGTGGAAACGCGCGTAACGGATTGGCCAGGGAGGCCATCGTCTCAATCGTGGCGGCCCGCAGAGGGACAACCAGCAGGGTCGCTCCCAAGACCAGGACGGCGGTTTTCACGAACCGAAGCGCATACCGGAATGAGCATTTCTTCGCGATAGGATACAAATGACGAAAGGAGTTCTTTTTAGCGATAATCACATATCCCATGCCAGCAGCTTCTTGGCCATTTCGGGATCGGTTTTTACCGACATTTCTGTCAGACTCTCCACGAGGAGAATGGAAGCTGGTTTTGCCCCGCCTTGTTTAAGTAATTCCCGGCAGCACCGACGACAATTTGCGTCCAGGCGGAGCCGAGGAATTGACCGGTCAGCGCCGTTATTCGCTGATCCGGTGCTTTAGCTCCCACACGCGCAAGGCGGCGAGCAAGAGGCTTTTCGTTCGGGTGAGCGTGCCGACGGCCGCCGGCTCCCGCACCACGCTCTCGGTCGCGTTGCTCTTCCGGGGGCGGCCCCGGCGCGCTTTTGTCTTGCCTACGTGACGCGCGGTCTCACTCAGCGGGAGATGACCGATGTTGTTCATAATTTTCAGAAAGCACCTTCCGGGCCAGCAGCATAAGGGGAGAAAAGGGGCATTGAGCGGCCGTCGCAGCCAGGCTCGTTCCCCCGCAATTCGGCACCGAAATGCCTGAATCGGAAAAGCGCTTGTGCGCTCTTCCGTTCTCCGCAAACTTCAAGCGGTCATGGCTAATCGGAAACTCGGCTGCCTGAGCATCTTTTTGTTCGTCGCACTCTGCGCCAGTGTCTGCATGAACTTCGTGCTCGCGGTCACGGCCTTTCGTCGCCTGAGCGGCGAGGCGCGCGCGGAAGAGCCGACACCTCATTTTCGCGAGACGATCGTGCAACGCGGTAGCAGAGGTAGCGACGACAAGATCGCGGTCATCGTGCTGCGCGGAATGATTAGTTCATCGCTTCCTGGAAATGTGGGGGACTCGATGGTGGACGACATGCGCATGGCGCTGCAGCAGGCGCGGGACGACGACCATGTGCGCGCGGTCGTGCTGGAAATCGATTCCCCTGGCGGCGAGGTGACGGCCTCGGATGTCATTTACAATTGGGTGGTCAAGACCCGGGCGAAGAAACCGGTGGTGGTCTACATGGATTCGCTGGCGGCTTCCGGCGGCTATTACGTTGCCTGCGGCGGAAAGTATTTGATGGCGAACGAAACGACGATCACCGGCAGCATCGGCGTGATCATTCAAACGCTGAATTACGAGCAGCTCTTCAACAAGATCGGCCTGGCGTCTGTTGTTTTTAAGAGCGGCAAGTTCAAGGACATGCTTAATGGCGCGCGACCCGTGACGCCGGAAGAACGGGAGTTCGTGCAGAGCTTCGTCATGAAAACCTACGACAAGTTTCTCGGGGTCGTGGCGCACGAACGCAATCTGCCGGCAGACGTTCTCCGGAACACGGTCGCTGATGGCCGCATCCTTTCGGGCAAGGACGCGCTCGAGAATAAGTTGATCGATGGTCTGGGGCAGATTGAGGATGCTTTCGCGAAAGCGAAGGAGCTAGGCAAGTCCCGTGACGCCACCATCGTAAAATACGGGCCGCCTTTTTCCTGGAGCCGTGTCTTTCGCGCGTTCAGCAGTGCCGGAGATTCCAAGATCGAGCTGACCCTTCCGAAGCAGCTCGTCCCCCAATTGGAAACGGGCCGCGCTTATTTTCTGCCGAGCTTCTACGCTCCCTAGGACAAGCGCCGAGACATGGCGTTCGACGGCTTTCTTTCAGCGCTTGCTGCTGTCATTCCCGCCCTGTTTTTGGCCGCGGGCGTCTACATCTATGTCGCCCTGGTCCGGCAAATCAGCGTGCGCGCCGTGGAACCTTCGGCCACGCCGCCGCGCGAATTTGGCTGGCCCGAGGCTACTCTGGCCACGGTCCTCGTCCTGCTTTTCCTTAGTAATATTGCCGCGTCAGCGTCGCACGACATCCGCGCCATCCACACTCGCGATCTCATGTGGAATGCGGTCCTTTCGATCGCGCTTTTACTTTTTATCGCGGGTTTTCTGCGTTTGCGCCGGTTTGATTTGAACTCGTTAGGCGGCTTTTCGAAAATCGGATTCGGGCGGGCCGTGGTTACCGGGGGGATTCTGCTCCTGGCCGCGTACCCGATGGTTCTTCTCGCGGAAGTTGTGACGCAAAAGCTCTCCCGCGGGACTCTGGAGAAACAGGGGATCGTCGAGCTCTTCAACGCTTCGAGCACGTTGGAGCAGCGCGTCCTGATCATTTTGCTGGCGGTAACCATCGCGCCCCTGGCCGAGGAGTTTTTCTTCCGGTTTTTTTTGTACGGCGTGGTGAAACGGTACTTCGGTCGCGGAGTGGGAGTGGTGGCCAGCGCGCTGCTTTTCGCTGCCGTGCACGCTCATCTTCCCTCGTTCGCGCCCCTCTTCGTCCTCGGAATTTGCTTTACGATCGCTTACGAATGGAGCGGTTCTCTTCTCGTTTCCATGACGATGCACGCGCTCTTTAATGCGCTCGCCCTGACCGCGCTCGCCTTTCCTGAGGTCATTCCGCAATGAAGTTGAGCCAGATCGGTGAAGACCGGCTGCTCGCGCAACTTCTTCCCACGCTCTACCGCAATAGCTCGGTGGTGTTGGGCGCGGGCGATGACTGCGCGGTCGTTCGCTATCCGCGGCACGGCAGCCTCCAGCTGCTCAAGACCGACTGCATCGTGGAAGGCATCCATTTCCTGGCGACGAGCCCTCCGGCCTCGGTGGGTTGGAAAGCAATGGCCCGGCCGTTGAGCGATTTCGCGGCAATGTCTGGCCTGCCGCAGTTCGCGCTGGTTACTCTGATTGTTCCCGCGGAGAGAACCCTCGATTGGACGAAGAAAATTTATCGTGGACTGGAGAAGGCCGCGCGGACCTTCGGCGTGGCGATCGTGGGCGGGGAGACGAGCGAGAGCAAAGGCTTGGCGGTGATCTCCGTCAGCCTGACCGGATTCGTGGAGAAACATCGATGGGTCGGCCGCAGCGGAGGAAAGACGAAAGACGAACTGTTCGTGACCGGGCGGTTAGGCGGATCGCTCCGCGGCCGGCACATGAAGTTCGTGCCGCGGATAAAGGAATCGCGCTGGCTTACCGAAAACTTTCCGATTCACGCGATGATGGACTTAAGCGATGGGCTGGGCGCGGACTTGCCGCGTCTCGCGCGCGCGAGTGGCGTTGGATTTGAGGTGGATGAAAACGTCCTTCCGCGCAACCGGGGTTGCACGATAACGCAAGCGTTCAATGACGGCGAAGATTACGAATTGCTCTTTGCCGTTTCCCCACGTGACAGCCCTCGCCTGCGGAAAAGCTGGGCGAAGAAATTTCCCCGCCTGCTTCTTACGCGGATTGGGCGCTTAAATCGGAAATCGAAAATCGGAAATGGGAAATGGCATGGCTATGTTCATTTCAAATAGCGTTGAAGAGACGATCGAGGCCGGCCGGAAGTGCGGGCGGAATGCTGCCAAGGGGGATGTGTTCGCTCTGAAGGGAGACCTCGGAGCAGGAAAGACGCAGTTTGTAAAAGGGGTCGTGGCAGGTCTGGGGAGCAAAGCGGAAGTGACAAGCCCTACCTTCGTCCTCGTTCATGAATATGAGGATGGCCGCCTGCCGGTTTACCACTTCGATTTCTATCGGCTCGATAATAGCGAGGCCGTTTTGCGACTCGGATTCGACGATTACGTTTTTGGCGTGGGCGTCTCGCTGATCGAATGGGCCGATCGTTATCCTGATCTCATTCCGAAGGAGGCCAAGTGGCTTTCCTTTGAGTTGAAAGGCGAAAACGGTCGCGTGATTCGAGAAGGAAGAGTGCAATGAAAATTCTTGCGCTCGAACTTTCCAGCGGCCAGGGGAGCGTCGCCTGGCTTGAGAATGACCGTGAACCGTTCGTTCGCATCTTTGCGAGCGATCGAAAGCATTCCGGTTTGTTCTTCGAGAATTTGAAGGTTTGCTCGCGCGAATTCGGTGCACCGAATATGATCGTGGTCGGTCTTGGTCCTGGATCTTATGCGGGAACGCGTATTGCGATTGCGACAGCTGTTGGCTTGCGCGCGGCATCCGCGGCGAAACTGATTGGGATCGCTTCCCTCTGTGGAATGAATACGGCCGCTCGTGAGTATGGCGTGATTGGAGATGCGCGACGGGCCTCTTTTTTCTTTGGGCGAGTTAGCGATGGCAGGCTGATGGAAGGACCCTCGCTGCATTCTGGCGCGGAATTGGAAATGAAGATGAGGGAATCGAGCTTGCCGCTTTATGCTTCGGAGCCATTGCCGCAATTCCCAAAGGCCACGCTGGCCTATCCTTCCGCGCGAAGACTGGCGGAAGTGGCGCGCGATCAGATTGGTGAAATAGCCGATACCCGATCGCTGGAACCGATTTATCTTCGCGGGCCGCATATTACGGTGCCGAAAATAACTCGTGCCTCTGCGATCCATTAATGAACTCGAAGACGTATCGGTGCTGGGCTGAAATCGATCAAAGTGCGCTGCGCCACAATGCGGCGATAGTGCGGGACCGGCTCGGACCCGGTGTGGAACTGCTCGCCATCGTCAAAGCGAACGGGTACGGCCACGGCATGGTGGGCGTGGCCGAGGCGCTGGCTAAGGAGGCGCAACTTTTCGGCGTCGCGAATTTGGAAGAGGCTACGATTCTGCGTCGCGAAGTCTGGCACCCGATCATCATTCTCGGTCCGGCGTTGCGCGAAGAGCGAGTTCCGATCGTCGAGGGCGGGTTCATTCCGTCCGTCTCAACCTTTGCAGAAGCGCAGGAGTTCGATCGCGCCGCGAAAGAGTTGCCGGTCGCGATCAATTTCGTCATCGATACTGGGATGGGCCGGATGGGCGTTCCCCAAGCGCAAGCGATGGCGCTGTTCCAGAAAGTAGCCGTGTTGCCGAACCTAAAGGTCCACAGTCTCTCGACCCATCTTCCGGTTTCGACTGAGGATGCGGACTTCACCCGCGTGGAGCTGGCACAGTTTGCCGAGCTCGTAAAAAAGCTGCGCGCCGAATTTCCCGGTGATTACAAAGCTCACGTCTTGCAGAGCGCGGGCCTGCTTGCCTTCGCCGATCCACTTTTCGACATCGTTCGCGCCGGAATCATCCTCTACGGCATCTCACCAATCCCGGAGTTTCAAAAACTCGTGCGGCCGGCGATGACCTGGAAGACGCGCATCGCCCTCATTCGCGATATGCCGGCCGGACACGGGATCAGTTACGGACGGACCTTCATCACGCCGCGAGAGATGCGCGTGGCCACGCTTTCCGCCGGTTATGCCGACGGTTATCCCAGGCATCTTTCGAACTGCGATGCGGCGGTCCTGGTTCGCGGGCAACGCTGCGCGCTTCTGGGGCGAGTCACGATGGACTTGATGATGATCGACGTTTCGCACATCGAAGGCGTGGCCGTGGACGACGAAGTTGTCTTAATGGGCCGCCAGGGAGATCAGGAAATTTCCGCGACGGAGCTGGCTGATCGCGCCCACACGATTTCGTGGGAGATCACGACGCGGATTGGCGCTCGCGTGCGGCGCGTGTATGTGTGAGCAGCAATGTTCCAGATCATCTTCAACGAACTGAGCGCCGCGGAAATGTCGGCCCTGCCCAAGACGTTGCAGCTCGATTTGCTCGCGGAATTCCAGATCCTCCCGGAAGACCTCGATAACCTCGATGCGAGCCGTTTCGGGGTGATCGAGCGCGAAGGGAAAAAGCTGCATCGCTACCGCGCGAAAGATTACCGGATTTATTTTGAGAAACGCGCGGAAGGAATCACCGTTCATCGCGTCCTGCACAAGAACACATTTCGCGACTTCCTTTTCCGCAGCAAACTGCCGATGGCGGAAGACGATCAGCTGGGCAAGGCGCGAGAATTTTGGAAACTAATCGAACAGGGCGAGCGGACGCAAAAGAAGGCCTGATCGCTGCGCTCGACGCGGACGAAGCGCTGCGGCGGCGCGAGTTTCCGATTTGCGCGCGCAAGATTTATTGCGCCCACGCCGCGGATTCACCATTGCCGCGACGAGTAGCCGACGCGATGCGGGATTCGATCGAACGCGCCTCGAGCGATGCCCGGCAGTACGATCTGGAACTGGAGCACATTGCGGAAACGCGGAAAGCGGTGGCGCGATTCATCGGCGCGCAGTTGGATGAAATTTCGTTCACCGGGCCGACTTCAAGCGGACTGAACGCAATCGCGAACGGCCTCGATTGGGCTGATGGCGACGAAGTCATCTGCTACCTCGATGATTATCCGGCGAACGTTTATCCCTGGCTCGCTCTCGAACGGCGCGGCGTAAAGCCCGTTTTCCTCGAGACGGCGCGCATCGGTGAGATCACGCCGGAAATTGTCGAGCGTGCTCTGACGGATCGGACGAAACTCGTGGCGCTCGCCAGCGCGAATTTCTGCAGCGGCTACCGAATCGATCTGGAAGCGATCGGCGCGCTGTGCGCGAAGCGCGGCGTTTTGTTTTCGGTCGATGCCATTCAGTCCCTCGGCGCATTTCCCGTCCCGGTGGATCGGATCGATTTTCTTAGCGCCGGCGCCCAGAAATGGATGCTGGGACCGTCGGGCGCGGGGATTTTGTACGTCAAGAAGAGCCGGCGCGATTTGTTGCGTCCGGTGACGATCGGCGGGTGGAATGTGGAATCCCGCAATTTCATCGCGCAACGCGAGATCAAGTACGCCCCGGGCGGCCAAAAATTCGAGCCAGGCGCGTATTACCACTGCGCCATCGCGGGACTGGGGGCCGCGATCGAGCTTCTGCTGGAAGTTGGGCCGGCGCAGATTACCGAGCGCATTCTCTCACTGACGCAGGCGCTCGAGCATGAAATTGCGCCGGCCGGTTTTGAATTCCTAAGCCCGGACGAAAAAGATCATCGCTCCGGCATTCTGACTTTTGGGCATCCGAAAATCCCGACGGATCGGTTCTTCGAAGCGTTCTTGAACGACGATGTAGTCGTCTCCTTGCGTTTCGATCGAGGCGATCGCAGCTGGCTGCGGGTTAGCCCGCATTTTTACAACACCTTCGACGAAATCGCGAAGATGGCGGGCGTGTTGCTGAGGGAAATGTAGAGGCTACGCGGGCCGCTACTTCATCAGCAGCACGGAACGGCTGCGTTTGATTTCGCGGGTGATCTTGCGGTGCATATGCGCCGGCATCCCGGTCACGCGCCGGGGCAAAATCTTGCCGCTCTCGGTCACGAATTTCTTTAGCAGATCCGGGTTCTTGTAATCGATCGCCTCCGTGGCGATATCGATGCGGCGTCGCGGCATCGTGCGATTGGCGCGGCGGAAAGCGGAACGGCGTTTGGCGGTCTTTGGTTGCATGGCTGATTACCTCGTTTCGCGATGGAGGGTATGCCGTTTCAGGAAGGGATTGTATTTCTTTTTTTCGAGCCGGTTGGGCGTGCGCGGGCTTTTCTTATTGCGGGTGCTCATGTAGCGCGAGACCGGCACGCCGGCCGCTTTCGCCTCCGTGCATTCCAAGGTAATGATTTCCTGCGCCATAAACTAATCCTTGCTGTCGTCCGCTTTCGCCTCTTCTTCTTCGCCTTCGGCGCCCTCTTCATCGGTCAAACCGAAGAGCGAGGTGACCGATTGCCGCACGCGAGACGCTTTGTTTTGCTTCTCGAGCTGGGACTGGCATTCGACGGTGAAACGCGCGAACGGGATCGCCTCCAGCCGCGCGTGCGAGATTGCTTTCCCTGACATTTCGCAGGTCCCGTAGGTCCCGAGCTCGATGCGCTTCAACGCCTGGTCGATTTCATAAAGCGCGTCTTGTTCCTGGGAAAGGAGACTGAGCGCAAAGTCGCGATCGTAGGCATCGCTTCCGGCATCGGCCTGGTGCATTCCGAAAGCGGAAGCCTCGCTGCCCTCCGCGCGGGAGCGAAGATTGTCTTTCGCGACTCCAGCCATCGAGTCGACCATCGCATCGCGCAATTGGAGCAGCTTCTCTTTTTGGCCGCGGGTGAACGGGTCGAGCCTTCTCTCTTTGTGGTTCTTGGCGGCCAAGATCGGCGTCGTCCCACCGCTCGCATTGAAGTTCTTTCGGGCTCCGTTTGCTTTGGAAATTTTCTCAGCTCGCACCGGTGCTTTCTTGCCGACAGTCTTCTTGGCAGAGACAGAGCTCTTTTTCGCCGCTGGCTTTTTAGCAGCGCGCGCAGCTTTTTTAGCCGGCTGGGCAGTCTTCGCGCGGGCCGGCGACGCTTTGGAACGCGCGGCTGTTTTCTTCTGCGCTTTTGGTTTCGCAGGCTTTTTTGAAGCCTTCTTTTTCGGGGAGCTGGCCATAATTTCGGTGTCGCCCTTGGTTAGCTGGGCGCGAGCGGAGGCTTAATTAAGGGCATTTGCCCGGTGGCGCAAGGAGAGATTTACCCGCTAAAAACGAGCAATCGCGGGCTCTTTGTTTGCGCGTTTTTTACGAGCTGGCGCTGGAGTAGTGACGCAGGGCGAAACGCCAGAAGATTCGCGACAGGCAAAACGCAGTTGATCCGGCGATGACCAGATGCAGCATCAGCCACCCCGGTTGCCCGAGCGACTTGATCAGAAGACGCGCCGGAATATTGGCGACGATCACCACGGGGATGATCCAGCCGAAAACGAACAGGAAGACTCGCGGAAAAATGACGTCCGGATAACGCGCGATGTGGAGAAAATTAAAGTAGCCGTAGACCAGCCCCTGCGCGCGCACGATCCAAAAGCTGACAGCGGCCAGGCTGAGCATGATGGAATAATGCACCGCGACGCCAAAGCCGAGCGCGACGAGGTAAAGCAAGATCGTGCCGGGTCCAGGCGTGACGTGAAGTTGGGAAAGCGCGACAATGACGACCACGCCGCCGAGGGCGGCATTGAGCACACTGTCGAGGCCGAACTGCTTGGTGGAGACGGCAAACTGACTGTCGATCGGCAGGACCAGGAGCGAGTCCAGTTTTCCGGTGCGGACCAACTCCGGGATGTTCGAGACATTGACGAAGAAGAAGGCCTGGAATAATTGCGCGATCATTTGGTGTGTGCCCAGGAGCAGGACGACTTCCCACTTCGACCAGTCGCCGATCCGGTCTACCTGACCGAAAATGATGCCGAAGAAAACGATCTGGCCGCAAAACCAGAGCACTTCCACGATCATCCAGAGAATGAAATTCGCCTTGAAGCTCAGCTCGCGAATGAGCGAGTTGCGCAGCATGATTCCCCAGATTTCAAAATAGCGGCGCATCCGTGGATGCAGTCTGACGAAGCGCGCGATTAGTCAAATTGGCGAGCGCTCGATCCACCAACCAGAGGCGAGCGCAACTTCGACGCGTGCCGGCGGTTGTATTAACTTCAACGGCAGATCATCGTGTTGCACTCAAATGTTGAAAAGACCTATCCCGCTCGTCATTGGCATTGTCGTGGTGATGCTCGCCGGGCTGCTGTTTAGCAAATGCCGGAGCGGTTCCGGGCAGAATTTCCAAACTGTTGCCGTCACCCGGGGACCGATCACGCAAGCGGTCACGGCGACCGGGACTTTGAATCCAGTCCAGAACGTCCAGGTGGGCAGTCAGGTTTCGGGCAACATCCAAAAGCTCTTCGCGGATTTTAATTCAATCGTGAAAGCGGGCCAGGTGATCGCACAAATCGATCCGGTAGTTTTTCAGGCGAATGTCAATCAGGCCGAGGGCGACGTCGCTAATGCGCAGGCGGCGCTCGAGCTCGCGCGTTTGAACGCCGCGCGCACCCAGGCGCTCGTCGCGAAACAAAATTCCGCGCAATCGGATCTCGATACGGCCACGGCCAACCTTCATCAAGCCGAGGCGAATGTGAAGATCAAGGAAGGTGCGCTGGAAAAAGCGAAGGCCGATCTGGATCATTGCACCATCACATCCCCGATCGATGGCATCGTCATTTCGCGAAACGTGGATGTCGGGCAGACCGTGGCGGCAAGCCTGCAAGCGCCCGTGATTTTCACGATCGCCAATGATCTGGCGAAGATGCAGATCGACGCCAACGTCGCCGAAGCGGACGTGGGCGGCGTGGCGATAGATCAGGACGTCGAGTTCACTGTTGACGCTTTCCCGGCGCAGACCTTCCATGGGAAGGTCGTTCAAGTACGCAACGCGCCGATCACGGTGCAAAACGTGGTGACCTACGACACGGTCATCGGCGTGACCAATCCGGATTTGAAATTGAAACCGGGAATGACCGCGAACGTTTCCATCATCTCCGCGCACAAGGACGATGTGTTGAAAATTCCGAATGGTGCACTCCGTTTCCGCATGCCTGATGACAGCGCTACGCCTGCGGCGAAGCGTGATCCTTCCGCCAGCGGAGGCCGCCCGCCTGGAGGCAAACCGCCTGCTCGCGGTGAGCGCCGGGTCGAGCGCAGCGTTTATGTCCTGCCACCGGGCGCGTCGAAGCCGGCGAAAGTGATGATCAAGACAGGAATCAGCGACGGGGTTGCGACCGAGGTCACAGAAGGATTGAAGGAGGGCGACCGCGTCGTCACTGGGGTGACAGAAAGCAGTGGAGCGACGTCGACGCCCGCAACCAATCCGTTTGGCGGCGGTCCGCGCCGCCCATGATGGGTTCGAACGTTTTTACTCATGGCTGAACCTTCTGCAACCGTCGCGGTTCGCCTCGAGGATGTTGAGAAAACGTATCGAACCGGCGAAGTCGATGTGCACGCCGTGCGCGGTGTTTCGCTGGAAATCGCCCGCGGTGAATTCGTTGCGCTGATGGGTTCGAGTGGATCGGGCAAGTCCACCTTGATGAATATTCTCGGCTGTCTTGATCGGCCGACCTCAGGCCGTTACTTCCTGGATGGCGAGGACGTTTCCTCGCTCAGCCGCGATCAATTGGCTGACGTTCGTAACCGCAAGCTCGGCTTCGTATTTCAAAATTTCAATCTGCTGGCGCGTACTTCGGCGTTGGAAAATGTCGAGCTGCCTTTGCTTTACGGAGTGGAGCGGCTGAGCAACCTGCAGTTGCGCGATAAAGCCGAACGCGTCCTGGAGTCGGTAGGTTTGCAAGGGCGGGGCGATCACCATCCGAGTCAACTTTCCGGAGGCCAGCAACAGCGCGTGGCCATCGCCCGTGCCTTGATCAACGATCCTGAAGTCCTGCTCGCCGACGAACCGACGGGTAACCTGGACAGCCGGACGAGTGTCGAGGTGATGGGTATTTTCCAGGAGCTCAACGAGAAGGGGATCACCATCATCATGGTGACGCACGAGCCGGACATCGCCTCGTACGCCCGGCGCAATGTCGTGATGCGGGACGGACGGATCGTCAGCGATCGCGCCGTCACGCGACGATTCGATGCCGCGGTCGAGTTAGAAAAACTGAACGAGCTCCCGCAGGAGGTCGTCGAACCCACCGTCCGGACATGAGAGTTGGCTCGACTTTCAAAATCGCATTGCGCGCACTACGGCGGAACAAACTGCGTTCGGCTTTGACCGCGCTCGGAATCATCATCGGTGTCGGCGCAGTCATTGCCATGGTGAGCATCGGCAACGGAGCGAAGGCGCAGGTGGAAGCGCAAATTGCCGGCCTCGGCGAAAACGTCATTCTAATCTTCTCCGGCAGCACGACCTCGAGCGGGATTCGGACGGGCTGGGGCGGCGCGGGCACGCTCAAAATCGAAGACGCGGAAGCAATCCGCCGCGAGATCCCCGCGGTGACGTTGGTGAGCGAGGAGGTCGTTTCGAACGCGCAGGTCGCGGCCGGAAACCAAAATTGGTTCACTCGGATCTACGGCGAATCGGCCGACTATTTCGACCTGCGACAATGGGCGCTCGCCGATGGCGCGCCGTTCACCAGCCAGGATGTGAGGAGCGCAAACAAAGTCTGTGTCATTGGGCGAACGACGGCGACGCAGATTTTTGGAAGCGAAGATGTCGTCGGGCAGGTATTGCGAGTAAAAAACGTTCCCTTTCAGATCACGGGCGTTCTCACGCCGAAAGGACTGAGCTCGCAGGGGACCGACCAGGATGACATCGTGATCATGCCTTACACCAGCGCGATGAAGCGAGTGCTCGGAGGAGGAACGACGCTCCGCAATATCAACGCGCAGGTCGCCAGCCGAAATGATCTGGCGCCGGCGCAGCAGCAAATCATCGAGCTGCTCCGGCAACGTCATAATATTCGCGCGGGGCGGGACGACGATTTCACCGTCCGGACCCAGGAAGAAATTGCGGCCACAGCCACGGCTACCGCCGATGTGATGACGGGTTTGCTCTTCGCCATCGCATGCGTGTCGCTCGTGGTCGGCGGGATCGGCATCATGAACATCATGCTCGTCAGTGTCACGGAGCGGACGCGCGAAATTGGCACGCGCATGGCGGTAGGCGCGCACGGTCGCGATATCCTGTCCCAATTCTTGATTGAGGCCATCACGCTCAGCTCTGTGGGGGGAATTCTCGGCGTCGTGGTCGGAATCGCGGCAGCGAAGATTCTGGCGATCGTGAAGAACTGGCCGTCGCTCATTTCGCCCGCGTCGATCATCGCGGCATTTCTGGTTAGTGCGGCGGTCGGTGTCTTTTTTGGATTTTATCCGGCACGCAAAGCCGCTCAGCTAGATCCAATCGACGCGTTACGCTACGAGTGAATCGGTCGCGGAGAATTTCGCGTTACGATTTGGGGTTACGGATACGCTTTGATGGAACCCACTCGTCCCATTTTGCTTCGTAGTCGGTGTAATGAATGAAGTGAATGCCGTCTTTCACCTGCAAGATCGTCGCAGGATACCATTTCTTCTTCCACTTCACTTCCACCGGCGTCCCGATGGCAAATTGAAGTGGCTTGATCGGTCTCAAGTCACCGGCTTCCACCCAGACATCTTCATCATCCTCGTAACCGATGAAGTGGATCTTGAACTTCCCGTCCCGCACTTCAACAACCCGCCCCGCATACCACCCGCCCTCAGCGTCTTTCGCTTTTGCGCGCTCGCCAATTTTCGGATGGGCCAGCGGTTTGGCATGCGACAAAACCATTTCCGGCTCGAACCCTGCCGTGGTGGCGAAAGTTGAGAGCTGCTCCTCGGCGAGACTCATTTCCGCGCTCAAGTGGGCGGCGAACTCCGCCAGCGTGATGGAGCCGTCGTGATTGAGATCGACGTAGGCGACTCCGCGCAGGCTGTCGAGGAGCGCATCCGAGAAAGTCCAATGCTCGGTCGAAGACTCACTCGCCGATGACGAGGTGACGCACGCGTACGCGGGTCGGTCTTTTTGTTTCGTCAACGCGAGCGCGGCCTGGCCGGAATAGCAGCAGTCCAAGAGCCAGAGGACGCGCGCGCACTTGCTTTCGGTCTTGATCTTCCCAGGGATCGAATTAATCGACCAGCCCGATACATCATCGTCGCCGGCATCGTAGGAAGCGAGGTAGACATCGTTGCTCTCCTCCGACTTGGAGCCGTGGCCGCAGTAATAAACGATCAACAGGTCGTCGGAACGCAACTTCTTCAATTCCGCGGTGAATGCGCTGTCGATTCTCTGTTGCGTGGCCTGTTTATCCTGGAGATAAACGATCTGCGCTTCCGGGACTCCGCTTTTCTTGAAGAAATCGACGAGGGCGGCGTCCCGGCGGTTCTTGACCGGGAAGGAACCGAACATCTCGCCGTGCTTCCAACTCAGCACGCCGACCACGAAGACCCAGGTTTTTTCTGGTTGCCAGCCAAGGTCTTTGGCTGAGGCCGAGAATGGATTGAGCAACTGCACCAGCAGGAGGAATGAGCAGATCGCTCCCGAGATTCTTATTCGAGAAAACATCGGTGAGATTTCTAGCGAGAATCCAGCAGAGGTGCCAGCGCGGAAGTATTGCTCGACGGAGTTGACCTTTGTCCGGTCAGCGGGATTACGCCTACGTTAACCGCCAACGGCCTGGTAATGCCCTAGTCCACGCTTCCACATGAAGCGTGCGGCGGCCCAGGTGATCAAGAGCCAGCCCATTTGAATCGCGAGGGCTTGTGCCATTTCCGCTCCGCGCAGGCGCTCCATGAAAATCGCGATGGGGCAAAAGAGCTCATAATAAAAGGGCAGCCATTTCATGACCGCTTGGATGCCCGCCGGCATGATGTCCACGGGGAACATTTGGCCGCCGAGGAAATATTCGAACGAGTAAACAATGAAAACGATCGTGGTAATTTCGAGGATCCAGAATGCCATCATCGCCAGGCTGTAGGTGATGAAGAACTGCATCAGCGCCGCCATCACCAGCGACAGAAAAGCGCAAACGTAAGTCGTCACGTTCGAGGGAAAGGTGAGGTAATCGCGGAAATAAAAGAGGATCACGATGATGGGCGGGATTGTGACCGCGGTGAAAACGAGACGGCCGCTCAGGAAAATGCTGAAGCGGTAGGCGAGGTAGCTGACCGGCTTGGTCAGAAAGGAATTGATCTGCCCTTCGCGGATGTCAGCCGCGATTTGCCATTCATCTTCCGTCGGCGTGACCAGGTTCGAGACGACGATCGTAAGCAAATAATAATAGATCATCGAACCGTAGTCGTAGCCGTGCATGCCACCGCCGGGTTCCCGAAAAATGGCGCGCCAGAGGAAAACGGTCCCCGCGAGCGGAATCAATCCGAAGACTGCGCGCAGGAAATAATTCCAGCGGTAAACGAACGTGTTCTGCAGCCCGAGATTGAAGACGGTGAGGTATTTTTTCACTCAGTGGGTTCGTTCGGCGATCTTGCGAAGGGCGCGATCATGAAAAACGGATAGGAGCAGGAGCGCACAAATGGCCCCGATAAGCGCCAGGAGCATGTCCGCCTGCGTGTCCCAAACATCACCCTGGCTGCCGATGAAATCGCTGGCGGCGCTTCCGGTCATGATCGCCATCCACCATTCGATCAATTCGTAGAACGCGCTGATCGCCAGGCAAACGCAGACGACCAGAAACGGAATCCATTTTTTCCGATTCACCAGGTTGATGCGAATAAACATCTCGCGCGCGATTATCGCCGGCACGAACCCTTGCATGAAATGGCCCAGCCGGTCGTAGTGATTGCGTTGCCAGCCGAAAATCGGGCGAAGCCAATCGAAGGCCGGGACGCGCGCGTAAGTGTAGTGCCCGCCGACGCAAAGGATGCAGATGTGGAGAGCGATCAGTGCGTAACACAGGGTGGTGAATTGGAATCGGCGATAGGTCGCGAGCAGGATGATGATCCCGGCCAGGCCGGGCGCGATCTCCAGCCACCAGGTAAAACGATCGTGCGGGTGCCAGCCGGACCAGCAAAAGACCATTCCCACGATGAACAGCAGCGCGAGGTGAGAGGCGCGCGCGTTTTTCATGCGGGCATGACCAAAGTGTGTTGCGCCAGCTCAACCGCGAGGTTGATCGCGGCGATCATGCTGTCGGCGCGGGCAACACCCTTGCCGGCAATCTCGAAAGCGGTCCCGTGGTCGGGGCTCGTTCGCGGAAACGGAAGACCCAGCGTCACGTTCACACCCTCATGGAAGGCATGCAGCTTCAGTGGAATCAGACCTTGATCGTGATACATGCAGAGCACTCCATCCCAATCGCCCTTGGCGGCGTGGTAGAAAAGTGTATCGGGCGAGAAGGGACCGGCGAAAACTGGTGAGTGGGAGTTCAGTTTGGCGACGGCCGGGATAATTATCTCGGCTTCTTCCCGGCCGAGCGCGCCGGATTCGCCGGCATGCGGATTTAATCCTGCGACAGCGATCCGCAGATTTTGGATCCGCCGTCGATGCAGAAAATCTTCGAGGAGCAAGCCGACCCGGACTATTTCATCCTGATTCAACGCGGCAGGGACATCGCGGAACGGCAGGTGAGTGGTGACAAGCGCCACGGTCAGTTTCCCGCCCGTGAGCAGCATCGCGAAATTCTTCACCCCGCAACGGTCGGCGAAGAATTCGGTCTGCCCCGGAAACTGGAAACCGATTTCGTACATCCGCGCCTTGTGTATCGGCCCAGTCACAACGGCTTGGAGTTCACCGCGGAATGCGCGTGCGGCGCTTTCCTCCAGGGCGTCGAGGGCAGCGTGTGCTGTCTCCCGCGTCGGTTGGCCTAACGAGCAAAGAACCGGCCGGCCGATAACTGAATATTCCGCGGTCTCAGGCAAACGACCGGAAGCGAGCGCGGCCTGGACGATCTCCGGACCAATTCCGGCGGGATCACCAAGAGTAAGGCCAACGCGAAGCCGCATCGCGCATTGTCCTCAACGACGCGATGACTCGCAAGACGGAAGCGCTAACATCTCCGGCTCGACGGAATCTCGCCCGATCAGGAATTCGTGGTGAAGCGAGGGGGCTGTGGTCCCCCCAGGACTAAAACGTCCGGATGTAAGCCTTCTGCCGAAGGCCCGCGAGCCAGAGTTCCTGCTGCCGCTGCGATTCTTCCTGCATCAGCTTCTTCTCGATTTCGGGCCGGAGCTTCGCGAGTGACGGCGTATCGCCGCCGCGCTTTTCGTCGATTTTGAGGATGTAATAGTTCGGCCCCACTTCAATGACGTGGCTGACCCTGCCGGGCGGAAGATTGAAGGCAACCTTTTCGAGAGGCGCGGCCAATGTCTTGCGCTCGATCCAGCCCCAATCGCCGCCGAGATCGCGCGTGCTGTCTTCCGAATAGATTTGCGCCATGCGATCGAAGGGGGCGCCGTCAGCCAGCTTGCCCAGGATTTCCTCGGCGGTCGCCTTTTGCGCCGCCGAATTTCCTTCGGCCGCGCGGGTCGGAATCATGATCATGCGCAACTTCACCTGCTCCTTGGCCGTGAATTCGGCCCGGTGCTTCGCGTAGTATTCGGCGATTTTCGCGGGCGGAATGACCGTGGCCAGCTTCACGTTTTTGCTTCGCATGGCCTGGACGATGATGCTTTCCTTCTCGTGTTTCTTGAATTCGGTCAGCGTATAATTCTGCGCCTGGAGCGTCTTGATGAAGGTCTGGCGGTCGCCACCAAAGCTGTCCCGGATAATATCATTCACGCGCTCGTCCACGAAATGCTCCGGAAGTTCGAACTTTTCCTTGGTAAAGGACTGCACAATCAGCTGGCGATCGATCAAATCCTTGAGCGCGGCTTCCCGCGCCGCCTTGAGCTGTGTCACCAGCTCTTCCCCTTTGAACTGCGACCTCAATAATCTCTCGCGCGGCGCCACGAGGCCGCGCACTTGCGAGAAGGTGATGATATCGCCATTCACGATGGCGGCGATTCCATCAATCACTTCGCTCTCCGCCGCGAGCGCACCGCGGCAGAGCGGCGAAAGCAGGAGGGCAAAGACTGCCAGGGCAGCAATAAATAACGGGCGGATCATGGCTCTATATTTTTTTTATTAGTTCCAAAACTTCGACGAGTTGACGGTCGATTCTATCAGTACTAATGCGAGGGAACTTGCCCCCGACAAGCAGAAAATCGCCGCGCCGGGTGAGCATTAATTTCCCCTCGCGCACCTCGACTCGAGTAACGCCGGCCTTGGCCGCAGCGAGCTTCATTTCGGTGAGACGGAGCAAATTGTCAACCGCTGGCGGAAACGGGCCGAAGCGATCCCGCCAATCCTTGCGCAGGCGGTCCCATTGTTCGCGGGTGGTCATTTCCGCGAGATGCCGGTAAGCCTGAATGCGGAGGGCGGGGTCGGCGACGTACTTTGTTGGAATGAAGGCGGGCACGCGCGCTTCGGGCCCCAGTTGCGCGAACTCGGGCTCATTGGTCGCGACAAAATCAAGCCGCAGCTCGACTTCCAGGCGCGCTCTCGATTTTTCTCCCTTTAGTTGGGCGACCGCCTGCTTGAGGAGCTGGCAATAGAGATCAAATCCCACCGCCATGATGTGGCCACTTTGGGCCGTGCCGAGAATGCTGCCGGCGCCGCGGATTTCCAGGTCGCGCATCGCAATGCGAAAACCGGCGCCTAACGAGCTGTATTGTTTGATGGCGTTGATGCGTTTGCGCGCGGCCCCCACCGTCATCAGCTCGCGCGGCAGGAGCAGGTAGGCGTATGCTTTATGCTCGGCCCGGCCGACGCGGCCGCGCAACTGATAGAGATCGGCGAGTCCGAACCGGTCCGCGCGGTCGATGATGATGGTATTCGCGTTCGGAATATCCAGCCCGCTTTCGATAATGGTCGTGCAGACGAGCACGTCGATTTTGCCGGCCACGAACCGCGCCATGACGGATTCCAGTTCGTCCGCTCCCATCTGCCCGTGACCAAACTCGATGCGCGCCTGCGGGCAAAGCTCGGCGATCCGATCGCGCGTCCTCTCGATCGATTGCACCCGGTTGTGCAAGAAATAAACCTGACCCTGCCGCTCGAGTTCGCGATTGATCGCATCGCGAATGATTCGCTCATCATATCCGCAAACGACCGTCTCGACGGGAAGACGATTCAGCGGCGCCGTCTCGATCGTGGACATGTCTTTCACGCCCACGAGGGAAAGATAGAGCGTGCGCGGAATGGGCGTGGCCGAGAGGGTGAGGACATCCACGAGTTTGAAGAGTTCTTTGAACTTTTCTTTCTGCAGGACGCCGAAGCGCTGTTCTTCGTCGATCACGACAAGACCGAGGTCCTTGAAAATGACGTCGCCGGAAATGAGCCGATGCGTCCCGATGACGATGTCGACGCCCCCTTCGCGCAGAAGCTCCAAGACTTTGCGCTGTTCGGCCTGCGACCGGAAACGGCTGAGCATTTCGACGCGGACCGGGTAATCGAGCATGCGCTGCCGGAAGGTTTCGAAATGTTGCTGCGCGAGGACAGTGGTCGGCGCAAGGATGGCGACTTGTTTGCCTTCCATGACCGCTTTGAAGGCGGCCCGAATCGCGACCTCCGTTTTGCCGAAACCGACGTCGCCGCAGATCAAACGATCCATCGAACGCGGCTGCTCCATGTCGCGTTTGGTCGCGGCGATGGCGCTGAGCTGGTCCGGCGTTTCGCGATAGGGAAACGAGTGTTCGAACTCGCTCTGCCACTTCGTGTCGGTGCCGAAGGCGTGGCCCAGCTGGGTTTCGCGCTCGGCCTGCACGGCCAGCATTTTTCCGGCATAGTCGAAGATGGAGGCGGCGGCATTCTTTTTCGCCCGCGCCCATTTCACATCCGCGAGCGAACTGAGTTGCGGCGATCTCTTGCCTACACCGACGTAGCGCGAAACGAGATACGCCTGTTCGAGCGGGACATAAAGTTTCGATTCATTAGCGAACTCCAGCGCGAGCACTTCCTGCATTCCGCCGCTTTGGGTCGGGACCCGCATCAGTTGCAGAAACCGCCCGACGCCGTGTTCGAGGTGAACGACGAGATCGCCTTCATTGAGCTCGCTGAAGTCGATTTGGGCGCGGTTGCGGCCGAACTTTTCCACGCGCTGCAAGCGCCGCCGTCCGTGCGTCGTGTAGCGGCCAAAGAGTTCCGCCCCGGAAAGAACCACGAGGTTCCCATCTGGAAACGCGAAGCCGCGCGGGAGCGTTCCTTCGACGAGTTCGATGCCGTCGAGGTCGCCCATGATTTCGCGGAAGCGCTCGATCTCGCCTTCAGTTTGGAAGTAAATGACGATGCGTGATCCACTGGCGCGCCATTCTTTCAACCGCGCGGAAAACTGCGCGCGTTTTGCCTCCACCAGCATGAAATCACCCACGGCGAAATCTCCGATCTCGCAGTCCTCGAACGCGCCGCGAAAATCCTCCGGCTCGCCGCCACCCAGCCAGCCTTCCCCGATCAGGACGTCGGCGTCGCTGGTTTCATCGGGCTCGATCCCGATGCGAAGGTGATCTGGACCAATATGATCGCGGACGGCTCCTGCCTGATTTTCGACGGCCCCGAGCAGGATCTCGACGTTCTGCAAATTCCGCACCGAAGTTTGCGTGTCGACGTCGAATTCGCGCAGCGATTCGATGTCATCGCCGAAAAACTCCGCGCGAATCGGCCGCTGAGCCTGCCACGAAAACAAATCGAGAATCCCGCCGCGGACGGCGAACTGCCCACGCGTCGTGACTTGCGCGACCCGTTCGTAACCGGCCGCAACGAGTGCTTCGATCGTGCGCTCCAGCGGCTCGCGCTTGCCGCGACGAAGGGCCAGAACCGCGGAGCTTAACACGGCCGGATCAGGCGCTGCCTGACCAAGGGCCGCGCGGGTGGCGATGATTACGTGAGGACCTTTCTCGCGCTGAATTCGGTTTAGCAGCGCGAGCCGTTCCGCCGCGATCTCCGGATCAGGCAGAACGTTTTCGACAGCGGCGAACTCCGCCTCCGGCAAGAAGAGCGCGTCAGGAAGCCAGTTGAGCAGACTTTCGTAGAGCAGTTCCTGCGACCGGACGTTCGGACAAGAGACCCAGAACGTTTTACAAATTTCCCCGGCGATCGCAGCGACGAGGAACGCCTGCGCCGGTTCGGTCACGTGCGAGAACGCCACCGGCTTCACGCCCTTTCCGATGTCGCGCAATTTTTGCGAGATCGGTTGCGCGCTGGCCAGAATGGCGGGCAGGGAATCGCTCGATGAATCTTCCACCGGCAATGTTTCGCCGGATCGAGGCGAACTTCAATGGCGCGGGCTGCGCCCGTTTACATTCTCCGCCCGACCGCCTCGGCCACGGCTCGCAACCGAGGAACGAGATCGGCGAAAACTTCCGGCACGATCGCTTGTTCGCCATCGCTCTTGGCGAATTGGGGAGAGTCGTGCACTTCGATCATGATGGCATCGGCTCCGGCGGCGACAGCCGCCAGCGCCATCTGCGGCACGAATTCTCGCAGACCAATTCCGTGCGTCGGATCCACCACCACCGGCAGATGCGTCTTGGATTTCAGAAGGGGGACGGCATTGAGATCGAGCGTGTAACGCGTGGCATTTTCAAAGGTGCGGATGCCGCGTTCGCAGAGGAGCACGTTCATGTTCCCTTCGCTCAAGATGTATTCGGCGCTCATGATCACGTCGCTGATCGTTGCGCTGAAGCCGCGCTTGAGCAGCACCGGAAGATGACTGCGGCCGACTTCCTTCAAGAGCGAAAAGTTTTGCATGTTGCGCGTGCCGATTTGCAGGCAATCCGCGTACTTTTCCACCATCGCCAGGTCGCGTGCGTCCATGATTTCGGTGATGACGGGCAAACCGGTTTCGCGGCGCGCTTCCGCCAGGAAGCGGAGGCCGTCTTCCCGCAAGCCCTGAAAACTGTAGGGGGACGTGCGCGGCTTGAAAGCGCCGCCGCGAAGAATGTCGGCGCCTAGATTCTTGACCGTGCGGGCGATCGACGAAATTTGCTCCTGGCTTTCCACGGCGCACGGCCCGCAAATCAAAGCCACGTTTTCATCGCCGCCAATCTTCACTCCTCCCACGGCGACGGGGGAGGCCGCGCCGCGAAACTCAAGAGAGGCGATTTTGTATGGTTTCTCCAACGGGACGATCGCCTCTACTCCCGCCATGGCGGCGAGCGGCTTTTCGCGAATACGACCTTCCGCGCCAATTACGCCAATGATGACGCGGGAAGCGCCGCGGCTGATTTGAGCGTCGAGACCGAACTCGCGCACGCGCGCGACGACGCGCTCGATCTGTTCTTCCGTGGCGTTCGGTTGGGTAATGATGATCATGGCGCAGGCGGCGGGGACACGATCATCTCTCCGGGAAACACGAAGTGCAAGCCGAGAGCCGCGTATCCTCGGCTCACTAGTGGCTGATCGACACCGGCGTGCCGGTGGAAACGGACTTAAAGAAATTCTCCGCCATAAATTCAGGCATCCGGATGCAGCCGTGGGAAGCCGGATAGCCCGGCAGGTAGCCAGCATGCATGCCGACACCGCCGACAATGCGCATGAAATACGGCATGGGCGCGCCTTTGAAATGCGTGCCGGGCGGCTTGGGATCCTTTCCGACGTCCACATTAGGGACGACAACATTACCGGCGGAGTCCACGTAGTCGCCGTATTGGCTCGAGACGTGCGCCTGGTCTTTTTGAATAATAGAGAATGAGCCGCTGGGCGTGCCCAAGCCTTCGCGGCCGGTGGAAAGTTGTGAAATACCGACCAGTTGGCCACTCTTATAAAAGTAAGCTTTCTGCTCGCTCAACTTGATCTTGATCGAAGGCTTTCCGGAAACGCCATCGCCATCCCAATAGGAAACAGAATCCTGTGGCGCGGACGACGAGACCGGATTGTTTCCGTAAACTCCGCCCATGTATTGCGATTGCGCGAGAGCCGGATCGTCGCCGTCGCAACCTGCCAGCGTAAGAGCCAGGGCACCCGCAAAAGGCATCGCCAACGAGCGGAAAAATGAGTCAGACATAAAAGGAAATCGCGAACGATGCTTCTAACGGTCGTGGAGTCGAAAGTCAAGATAGCCGGGAGTGTCGGCGCAGAATGGCGCAATACGCATGCCTGCCATTGCCGGTGCTGGCTTGTATTCTGCTCTTTCTGGCGGAGAATTGCGACCATTCGCGGCCTTCGGTACGCACTCCATGCCCACCTACGAATATTCATGTGAGAAGTGCGGGAAGACCTTCGAGACTTTCCAATCGATGCGCGATGAGCCGCTCCGTGAGTGTCCAAAGGAACTTTGCCGGCAAAAAAAATGGGGACACGGAAAAGTGAAACGGCTTCTTGGAACCGGCGCCGGATTGATCTTTAAGGGATCAGGATTCTATATTACCGATTACCGCAGTAACTCTTACAAGGAAGGCGCGAAAAACGATGCGCCAGCAGCTCCGGCGGCGAGTGGTGAGAAATCTTCCGGGGCGAAGGAGAGCAGCGGCAACGCAACGGCCTCGGCACCGGCGAAGGCGCCCGAGGCGAAACCGAAAAAGCAGTCGACCAAATGATCAAGTTAGTTTGTCCGGAGTGCCAGCGCCAAAACGAGCCCGAACGCATCTATTGCCACGATTGCGGCGCGCGGCTTGATCGGTCGGCCCTGGCAAAAGTCGCCCCCAAGGAAGAAGACCCCAAGCAAACGCAACGCCGGCTGCGGCAAATGCTCGATCCGGGCCGCGTGAAGATGCGGTTGATGTTTTTTAAGATCAGCAAACTAATCCTGGGTGCTGCCGCGGTGGCTGCCCTCATTCAGATACTGCTGGCCCCGAGCGGTCTTCCGGAGCGAGCAAAGAACCTTGAGTTACAACAGATCAACCTCGACCTCGAGAATGCCGCGACAAGTCGCAACGCCGCGCCACTCCAATATAATGAAACGCAAGTGAACGCCTTTCTCGCCAATGTGGTGAGAAGCAAACAGGCGGCCTTAAGCAAGTACCTGCAATTCGAACGCGCTCTCGCCAATTTCGATGAGGGCGTTTGCCGGATCACGGCGGAGCGATCCTTCCTGGGCTTCTCCGTTTTCCATTCCATTGCCTACAATGTCACTTTGCAAAATGGGACGCTAAACGCTTCAACCGTCGGTGGAAGCATCGGACGAATGCCGATTCATCCGATGATAATGAAGTACGGCGATATCCTCTTCAGCGACTTGTGGACGGCTTTGGAACGCGAGAAAAAAGCGGTGTCGAAACTGGGTGCCATCGAGTTCCACCCGAAGACGGTGATCCTGACCCCGAAGTCGGCAGCGACAGCCCCGGCGGCGCCAGCAGCGCCGGCTGAGCCGCGACCCGAGGCCACGCCCACAGCGACCCCCAGCGCGTAACTTCCCCATTTTCTGCTCGCGTGATTTACGCGAGGCCCATCGTCGCCAGCAACCGCTGGTCGTCTTTCCCGCTCGCGTTTTGTCCATGGGTTTGTCATCATCTTACTCCCCCCATGATCCCTGTTTATCGCGCAGGCCCCGCCTTGCTTTGGCTTTTTGCTTGCGCCCCTCTAGTCGTTTCCGCGCCGCCGGAACGCAGCGTCAGCAATTCACGGCAATTTCTGGTCTATGGCCCTGATGTCCGTTTGCGCGGTGCACTTTGCGATCTCGCGGAGAAAACGAAACGGGACGTGCTTCAGCTCATCGATCAGCGGGACGAGTGGACCACGCCGATCGTGGTCAACGCGCAATATCCGCAAGCGAACTTGCCGGAAAGGCCGCCATCCGCTTTGAGTTTTTCGCAGACGGGTTCTGGCCTGAAACTTCAACTGGATCTGACCATCGCTTCGGAGGTGAGCCAGCCGGAAGTCCGACGCGAACTTCTTCGCACCATCCTCCTCGAGATGATGTATCGACGCCAGACCAACCTGCCTCCTGGCGCAGCGTATGTCCCACCGCCCGATTGGCTGCTCGACGGAATTCCGATGCAGCAACCGGGATTGGACGAAGGAAGGTTGATCGGCGTTTTAGAAGCGCCCGCGAACGCTCAAACGATTATTCCGCTCGAAGAATTCCTGCGGCCCCGAAAACTTTCGAGGCTCGATGGGCCCGGTCGTTCGCTCGACAGAGCATATTCGTTCGCGCTCGTAGGCCTTCTTACTCATACGCATGATGGGCGCGCCTGCCTGAACCGCTTCATCGCCAATCTCCCCTCTGCTGCGAATGATCCGATGGCCAATCTCGGAAAGTATTTTCCGGAGCTGAGCGATCCGGGCGGGGCGGAGAGGGCCTGGAGGCTGCAGATCACGCGGCTCACGACCAGTCAACCTTTTCAATTGCTCAGGACGGAAGAAACGGAACAGAAGCTGGAAGAACTCCTGGCTCTAAGAATTTCCGACGCTGGTCCGGAAAGAAAGTGCCACCTGGACGAATTCCCGAAATTCATTCGAAACGCGTCTTCAAAGTTGGCGCTCCTCCAGTGCACCGGGGATTTGAGGGTTCTCGCGACGCGCGCAAATCCGATTTATCGGCCGCTGATTCATGAATATGCGAGGATTGCAACGCTCCTCGCGCGTGGAAAAACGAGCGGAATCGCGGAGCGCCTGGCGCGCTTAAACGCGTCGCGGAAGAGCAACGTCACGACGATGCGGAAGATAGATGATTACCTAAATTGGTTCGAGGCCGCCAAGTCGCCGGGACCGAGTGGAGCTTTCACTGGTTATATGAAAGCGGCTGAGCGGGCGCGTCAGTTCGAAGAGAAAAGGCGTGATGCGATTACAGTTTATCTCGACGTTCTTGAAGCACAGTTTCAAGATTGATCGCCATGCACGAATCGCTTCCCAAGACGATCGACTATGTCGAGATGCCTTCGAAGGATCTTCCCGCCACCCGGGATTTCTTCACGCAACTTTTCGGATGGTCGTTCCAGGATTACGGCCCGGATTACTGCGCCTTTGATGACGGCCGGATGACTGGTGGTTTCTTCGCTTCGGAAAAGACGGGCAGTGTGGCGGCCGGCGCTCCGCTGATTGTATTTTATCACTCGGATCTTGAAAAGATCTGCGCCGAAGTCGGGCGCCTGGGTGGAAAAATCACGCGTGAAATTTTCGATTTCCCCGGCGGCCGTCGCTTGCATTTCGAAGCGCCCGGTGGTGGCGAGTTTGCGATCTGGTCGGAGTAGTTGGGTGCTGCGGTTGGTTGCTGATCCCGCGCCGCGCCGCAAAGATTCTTCGAACCGAGAGGCGATCCGGTTGTGCATCTCTGCGCAATGTATATAATACCTCACCAACAGCCCGCATCCGCAACGTTACCGGTGTCTTGAGTGAGGGATTCCCTGACCTTTTGACGGGCTATCATCTGGAGGATTAGGACAATGAAGAAAATATTGAGTTATTTCGCCCTTCCGCTGCTTTTGCTTTTGAGCAATAGCTCTGGAAATTCTGCATCACAGTCCCCAGAGAAAAGCCCAGGCGGAGAGACGGGAACTCGCGAGAGATTGATCGTCGCGACTGGCAGCGTGACGATGAATCTTGATCTGAATCGACTCAAGGGACGCGACTCCGCAACCAATGAATCGAAGCCGGACACGTTCCGTTTCGAAGTGAGTCCCAATTCCTTTTTCACGATCCGTCTCTTCAATAATGTCTTGCGCGGCTCCGATCCGGGCTCAATGGAATTGCTCTGGGGAAACTCGGCTGCTCTTCCCGAACCGTTGAATGCGTCCTCCAGCCAGCTTGTCCTCGAGAGGCTTCCTTCAGGCGGGCCTTTCGAATTGGTAATCCGGGATGGGAAAACGGGCTTTGTCTTCTTCAATATTGAAGGACATCTCTATGATTACGATGCCGCCGCGCATTCGCTCAGTATCAATGGCGGAAGGCTTTTGGTTTCAGAAGACCTGGCCAACAAGCTGGGCCGGCCGGCGGAGGCGGGTGTTGCTGCCGGGGAAATTTCGATCGCGACGAGTGTGTATCCGATCGAAATCACCACCGTCGTAAATGGGGCGACCCGATCGACGATATTGCCTCCGCGCGGCGGCGCCTCTGAAGGAGGCGCTGTCCCGGGGCCCGATATCGTCGTGGGAGATATGCCCGGCCTGGCGCAATTTGGCAGTGCCGCAGGCCAGGTTGGTTTGGGGATGGGAGGGACCTCTTGCAACAACGGAAGTGTGCCCGTGC
>JBEEHC010000129.1:0-38582 GCA_041167205.1 Verrucomicrobiota bacterium | reverse complement strand
ATTTTTGCGCGAGGTAATTGATCCCGAGCGTGATGGTGAAGAGCACGAGGCCCACCATGAACAGGGCGCGGTAATGCGTGCTCCCGCGCACCACCTCGCCCATCTCCTGCGCGATGATTCCAGTCATGGTGTGCACGGGCTGAAAAATTGCGCCAAGGCCCTGGCTGAAATCCGGAATCGCGATCCGGTTTCCGGCGCAGAGCAGGACCACCATGGTTTCGCCGATGACGCGGCCCAGCCCGAGCAGCACAGCGGAGACGATGCCGGACAACGACGCCGGCACGAGGACGCGAGCGATCGTTTGGAGCCGATTGGCGCCGAGCGCGTAAGAGGCTTCCTTGAAACCGCGCGGCACATTGCGCAGCGCATCTTCCGAAAGGGTGAAAATCGTCGGCACGGCCATGAGCGCGAGCAGACATCCCGCCGTGAAAATATTCAGCCGCTCGCTGATTGGGAAAAATGAGACCCACTTGAAAAAGGACGATTGGGAAGCGGCCCGCACCGCTTGCCCCACAACGGCAATGCCGAAAAATCCGAGCACGACCGAGGGGATCGCGGAGATGAATTCGATATAGGGCTTAATGAATCTTTTCTCGTGGCGCGAAGCGATTTCACTCACGTAGATCGCCGAGGCGACGCCGAGCGGTACCGCGATAACCAGGGCGACGATCGAGACCATGACCGAGCCGGCCAGCAACGGGACAATCCCATACCAATCCTGCCAGAAACTCGCCGTGACCCATTCGCGGCCGAAGAGGAATGAACTGATCGAGCGATACCACGGGATTGGCGCATCGGGTGACCAGGTCCGCAGTCTTTCCGACGCCGCCGGCAATCCGGCGAGATATTCGCGCGTCCGGGTTTTCCATTGTTCGAAAGCTTCTTGTCCGGCGGGATCCCGCAGGGGCGGCGCCTGTGCGAGAAGATTGTAAAGCTTCGCTGTCATCTCGGCGCTGACGGATTCAAAATTCGCGGAGCCCTGGCGCAAGACGGTAAGCGCGCCAGCGCGATCGACTTCCGGGACGACGATCTTGACCGCGGCCGCCTGGGCGCCGCTGCGCTCCAGTTCCGAGCGTTGCGCCAATAGTTCGGCGCGCGCGAAAAGCTGTTCCTTCAATGCGCTGGCCTGATCGGTCAGGTCGGAAACGAGGCCGTGCAAATTCTCCGCGGTATCGCTGAAGGCGGACGCGAATTGGTCGAACGGCACGAGGGCGGCATTGATCTCTTCGAGCGGCGCGTTCCGTTTTTCCATCGTTCGCACTTCGCGCAGCCGGATCTCGCTCAACTTTCGCGAAAGCGCTTCGTGCTGCGCCGAAACGCCGCGGATGACGTCGACGTATTCCAGGCCGGCCTGTCGATAAAGCCGAAGGTTCGCCAGGTTCTGGCCAAAGAATCCGAACCCTTCGCGGAAAAGGAAAATCGTGATCAACGCCAGCACGATCACCGCGACAAGAGCGTTGCCGCCGAAGAAGGCTTTGATGACTTGCTCGACTGCGGCTTGCGCCCTGCGCGATCTGGTCCGTGGCGGAATGAGAATGCGGGGATCAGCGACGCCTTCCATGGGAAGGCAACACTCGCGGAAATGTCCGCTACCCGGCAATTTGTTTAGTGTTACGTTTGTGTGACGGAGCAGTCAGTGGCTTCGGCGTACAGGCAGAAAAACGCTGATTGTCGTGCCTTTCCCCGGCTCGCTCTCGGCTTCGACGGTGCCGCCATGCCTTTGCACGATATGTTTGACGATCGACAGGCCCAGGCCGGTTCCACCGAGCGCGCGGCTGCGCGCCTTATCGGCACGGTAGAATCGCTCAAAAATGCGCGGCAGATCTGCTGGACGAATCCCGATGCCTTGATCGGCCACGCTGATGCGCACACGATCGCCGGCAACCGCGGCCACCAAAGAGATGGTTCCGCCGGGTTGAGAATATTTCACCGCGTTATCGAGGAGATTATAAATGACCTCCTGGAAACGGCTCTCGTCTGCCTCCAGGAGCGGCAAATCTCCCAGAACGTCCAGCTGTGATTTGAGCTGCCTGGCTTCGAATCGTTTCTCCCAGTCGCGCATGATCCCGTGCAGCAACTCGACCAGATCGACCTCGGACAAATCGAGTTCTGCGCCCGGCGATTCGAGTCGCGCCAGGCTGAGGACATCTTCCACGAGCGCATTCAAGCGATCCGAATGCCGCTCCATGATCTCGAGGATGCGAAGCAGTTCGCCCGGCGGCTGCTGCGGATCATCGAGCAACGTTTCGAGATATCCCCGGAAAATCGACAATGGGGTCCGCAGCTCGTGCGAAACATTCGCCACAAACTCCCGCCGCATTTCCTCCATCTGCTGCAACTGCGTGACGTCGCGAAACAAAACCAGGGCGCCTTTCATGCGCGCCGAATTCTCGCCGAGCGGCACCGCGCTTACTTCCATTTCGCGGCCTTCACTCGTGCCGCGGGACACCTGGATCGATTCCCGCCGCGGCTCGCCCACGCGAATCGCTTCCATCACCAGCCGGTCGACGGACGCGTGGCGGATCAACTCCAGCAGCGTTCCCCCGGAAACATTCTCCGCCACGCCGAAGATCCGCCGGAATGCGCGATTCATCAGCCGAACGCGGCGCAGATCATCCACTACCAGGAGTCCATCGAGCATCGCGCCGAAGACAGCCTGCACGCTCAGTTCGCTTTCGCGCGCCCGTTCTTCCAGTTCGCGCCGGCGATCGGTCAGGTTCTCGAGCGCGAGTCCGATGTGCCGTGCCTGAGGATTGCCGCTGATCAAGAATTTCCGGGGAGCACGGTGTTCGACGATAGAGTTCGTTAACTCTTCCACATCTTTCCAGGGCGCGATCCATTTGCGCCAAACAGCGAAACCCGTCGCCAGCACGACCGCGATAAGCCCGCAAAAAGCAAGCCAGCCCATCAGCGTTCAACTTTCCCGGATGCGATAACCGAAACCGCGCACGGTCTCGATTGCGGCGGATGCTTTCCCGAGTTTCTTGCGCAGCCGGCGGACGTGTGTGTCCACGGTGCGGGTATCGATCGCGCTCTCATAACCCCATACTTCATTGAGCAACCGGTCGCGCGTCTGGACGCGGCCCTGCCGGTGCATGAGCATACTCAGCAATTTAAATTCGACACTGGTCAGTCGCACTGACCTGCCCGCCACGGCGACGTGGTGCCGCGACGGATCCAGTGTGATTGCCCCGATCGATAACTTCTTTTCTTCGGCGACGTCACCTTTACCTCGCCGCAAGATCGCGTTGACCCGCAGGACCAGCTCGCGGGGGCTGAACGGTTTCGTGACGTAGTCGTCCGCGCCGAACTCGAGACCGACGATGCGATCGATTTCCTCGGCCTTCGCCGTCAGCATGATGATCGGAATCTGCCGGGTGCTGATATCGGTCTTCAGGACCTTACAGATTTCGAGCCCGGGCATCCTCGGCAACATCAAGTCGAGGATGATGAGGGCGGGCGCTTCTTCGCGCGCCTTGCGCAGGCCGGTTGCGCCATCGGTGGCTGTGCTCAAGGTAAAGCCGGCCTTGCGCAGATTCAGCGTGAGCAAATCGATCACGTCTTGCTCGTCCTCGATGATCAGGATTTGGGTGCTGGACATGGCGGCGCGGGCTTTCGCCGAGCTTGCAGACCCGCGCGCCGGTTGTCAAAGAACGTCACATGATTGTGACAATTATCCGGCTGTGCGGGGCTCGGGATGACAGCGGCTCGTTTCCTAACACGCTCTCCCCGTTCTAGACTTTCACCCCGCGCCAGCAAACGCTATCACGCAAATCTGCCATGACCCTGGTTCTGTTGCTCTGTGCATCTTCGCTCCTGGCTGGTTTCATTGATGCCGTCGTAGGCGGCGGCGGTTTGATCCAAATTCCCGCGATGCTCATTTTGCTGCCGGGCGCGCCGGTGGCGACGATTCTCGGCACAAACAAATTCGCCTCCTGCGCCGGAACGACGATCGCGGTACAGCGCTACGCCCGCCACGTCGCGATCGATTGGCCGACCGTGCTGCCGGCTGCGCTCACGGCCTTCGTCTTCTCCTTCCTCGGATCCCGCACGGTTACGCTCCTACACACCGCGTTCATGCGCCCAATCGTTCTGGTACTGCTCGTCCTCGTCGCGATTTATGTCTTCTTCGTCAAAGACCTCGGGCTTATTCACCGGCCCAGGCACGCGCCGAAAAAAGCGACCTGGCTCGGCGTGTTGATCGGCGCCGGACTTGGTTTCTACGATGGTTTCTTCGGCCCGGGCACCGGCAGCTTCCTTATCTTCCTTTTTGTCGGCGTTTTCGGATTCGATTTTCTCTCGGCCTCGGCCTCCGCGAAAGTGATCAACTGGGCGACCAACATCGCCTCGGTCATTTACTTCGGCTGGAGCGGAAACATCCTTTACCAATACGCCATGCCGATGGCAGTCTGCAGCGTTCTGGGCGCGACGATCGGCACCCGGCTGGCAATTGTGAAAGGGAGCCGATTCGTGCGAGTTTTTTTCCTCGTGATCGTGAGCGCGCTCATCGCGAAGCTCGCGCAATCCATCATCGCGCCTTAGCATTCCGATATGATCAGGCACGCGTTGCTGCTCGTGTCCGTTCTCGGCGCCGTGACTGCGCGGGGCGGCGATGTCGTTTTCGAAAGCAAACCGGCCCGGACCCATCTCCTCGAGCTGTTCACCTCGGAAGGTTGCAGCAGTTGCCCGCCCGCGGAGGCCTGGCTGAGCAATTTGAAGAACGAGCCGCGGCTCTGGCGGGATTTTGTGCCGCTCGCCTTTCACGTCGATTACTGGGACCATCTCGGGTGGCGCGATCCGTTCGCGTCGAAAACGTGGACGGAACGGCAGGCCAATTATTCCGCGCGCTGGAAAGGCGACGGCGTTTATACGCCGGCTTTTGTTCTCGACGGAATGCCCTGGCGTAATGCGGCACTTCCGCCCGCAGCCGGCGAAACTCCCGGCGTATTGAAGATCACGATCGATGGAGAACGCGTCACGGCCGCCTTCAAGCCCGTGGCGCACAACCCACGCGCGTGGCCCTAGTGAGGGAACCGCCTGCACTCCGACCAAAGCCAGAGTTCGAATTTTCTCCCTGGGAACTAGAATCCTGATGAGCACCGATCGATAGATATTGGTGATTGGCGAAGAGCACGCTCCAGTTCCAAAATGAAACCTCCGGTAGTCACGGTGTGCCCCGGTCACAAAATCAAACTCTCCAGCCTGGATCCGAACGAGACGGACGGAAGCACCAAGGAAAAAGCGCTGCAACGGTTCTGCACTGTCCGCGAAAAATCTCGGAGCTGTACCGCTGGCGGCGAGGCAAGAGGGCCACCTATGCACGGCGTTTGGCATTCCGCAACGCCATGGATCAGCAATTTTTTGTCACGTGATTACCCCGTGTTTCCCGGATTGGCGCCGACGGCCCCTCCGCGTTTCCACTACCCAGCCGTGAACGAAATCGAATTTGCAGCGTATATTGCGAAGTTTGAGCGGCTGGCGGACCGCTACAACACGATGCTCTTTCACTGCCGCGCGCTCATCAAGAAACATGGCGTGCTGCGCAACATCAAAGAGAACGTCGATGGTACTTACTCATTCCCAGACTACCTCTTGCTGTGTCTCACAAAAGCCGCGAAGTCACTACACTCCGTCAGCGTTCTCATTGGACTACCGTATCAACACGGAGAGGACGCATTGGTCCTCACGCGGGCTGCATACGAGTGCTACATCCAAATCTCGTACCTCCTTGCTGACCCAGACCGGACCGACAGTTTAGTTGCTGGACGCGTTGGCGTCTCCGCCGGTCGACTCATACGTCATCGCTCGAAGATCATTGACCGCGAAACTCGCACCGAGATTGCGACGGTCGTCGGTGTAACGCAGATGGCGGCGCAGACCCGCTGGCCAGAAGATCAAGATGTGCATCGTTTCCTGTATCCATTCCTTTGCTCGTACGCGCACATGCATATCGCCACGCTTGACGCATATCGAGATGGATACCGGCTGACGATTCAATCGCCCAATAAGATATTCCAAGCCGGTCTGTATGCTTTCTACTGCGGGTGTTTGATACTGAATGAGTTCCTGGCGTTTAAGGCGCTAACGTCCAGAGAGCGTAGGAAGATCGCTTCGTTCCTGCGAGGCTCCGCTCGAGCGATGGACACAATCCTGAAACAAATGAGAACCCCGGAGGGCGGCAGAGAAGTGCCACGCCGATTTCGACAGCGGATCAGGGCTCTGGGGCAAATCGACAGGTGACGCGATGGCGGATCTCCGATTACGAAGGTGCGCTGGGGTTTGATGAAGTCTCTCGGGGGCATTCCGATCGGGGCGCCCGGACTGAACCGAAAGAAGTAGCGGACATCGTCGTCCTCCGTCTTTGGCCACTAATTCAAGAGCGCGACCCGTCGATCACCGGTCGCGGGACAACGGGTCTTCGTCAGCTCCCATTCGGAAAAATACTGGGAGAGCCGGCGGGCAAATTGTCGCGGGCCCTCCGCGTAAAATCGCTCGCCGAGCGCGATGGCTGTGCGCTCGAGCTCCTTTTCCCTGGAATCAATCATCGCATTCAGAATGCGGTCCCCCTGTTTGCGGACCAATCCAATCGAAGAGAGCCGTTCGGCCACAAAGGCGAGGTCGTGGACCTGACCCAGATACTGGCCGATCGTTTTCAGTTCGTCGTTCAGTTCGCCAAAGACAGCCGGCGCCAGCGGCCGCAAAATCCGGAGCTGGTAGCCAAGCTCCTTCGCCCGTTTTCGAAAGGTGTGAAGATTTTTCGTGCTCGTCTTTTCGATCGCGGCCTCGAGCGCGTTGCGGCCTCGCTGGTAAGTCTTCCGCACGCATTTGCGCAGTTGCTTGCAACGCAGATCGCCCAACGGACAGGCTCGGATCCGATCCAGGGCCTGGGTCAGACGTTGTTTCGCTTCCTCGGGCCAATCCGAAAACGCCGCCAGAAAACTGTCCAGCTCGAAGGCGAGAAGTTCTTCCGTCTCTCGGAAGCTGCGCCTTTTGCCTCTGGCGAACTCACGGAGCTGCCGCACTGTCTGGAGGCGGACCTCGGCATCGCGCACTTCGGAAATGAGCTGCCCGACTTTGCGTAGACACCTGTCCTCGCGTTTCCAGGTATCGCGACCTATTTCGCCGGCAGCCAGCCGAAGCGCGGACCGTGCCTTCTTCAGATGCTTGCGGGTTTCGTGAACGGGCGAGCCTTTTCCGTTTTGTTTGGCGCTGCTCGCACAGATCGCGGCTTCGATCTGGTGACAAACAATTCTCTGAACACCATCTCCGACCGTTTCATCCTGTCGCAACTCGTAGCTCATGATTTTCGATGCGTTACTTAAGGGCGAGCGCGACGTTACTGTACTTCGGCTTGCCGGTGACGTCGCGGCCAATCCAATCCGGCGGCTCAAAAGCCGCGCAGCTCCGTTGATCGTCGAATTCCACCTCGGCCACGACCAGGCCGCGGTGCCGGCCGCGATAAATATCGATTTCGATCGTGCGCCCCTTCCACGGCACGTCATAGCGGACCTTGGTCAGACGGCGACCCGCTGTCGCCGGCCAGAGCGCATCGAATTGCTCCGCGCTCAGCCGAATCTCCCGCTCTTCGCGCGCTCCTTTTGTCCCTTGCTTGAAGGTGAGCGAGCGGACGGAGCCTTTCTTGCGCAGACGCACTTGAAGACCGCCACGCCCGACGGCGAGATAACCCTGCACAATCGTATCGTGCGGAAACTTCTTCAGTCCCGGGGGAAAACGCTTCAAAAGAAATTTTCGTTCGATTTCTCGCGTGGATTGTTTTTTGGACGCGCTCATTCCCGCCGGTCTTATTTTCGTGAACGCGAGAAACATGTCGAGAAACTTACGCGGCCGTACTAACTCGCGCGGCCATTCGTTGATCACTTTGTTTCCGGTTGTGCGCCGGACCCGTCAAACCTTTCGTGTTACAATTCGATGACGAGACGCGCTGAGCCCGGCGGGGCCAGCGACCCCGCTCTACGGCAGAAGGCAAGCGGATGTCACGCGATTGTCACTTTGCAGAGACGTTCTGCCCGGCACCTTGAAATATGAAACCGACATTCTTTGCTTTCGCAGCAACCTTCGCCCTCATCTGCGCCTCCACCACGGCGCGCGCGGACCGTCTCGTCATCAAAGGATCGGACACCCTGGGCGCGAAATTGGTTCCGCAATTGGCCGAGCAATTCAAAGCGCAAAACCCGGTCGCGACTTTCGATATCGCGGCCGAAGGCTCAACCACGGGATTCGCCGCCCTGATCGATGGCACGGCGCAGATCGGCATGTCCAGCCGCCCGGCCAAACCGGCGGAGATCGCCGCGGCGAACGCGAAAGGCGTTACGCTAAAGGAGACGATCGTGGCCTATGACGGCGTGGCCGTGATTGTGAACGCCGCGAATCCGATCAAGGGACTGACGAAGAAACAGGTGGAACAGATCTTCACCGGCGAAGTGTCTGATTGGAGCGGCGTCGGCGGTTCCGGGGGCGCGATTTCGATCTACACGCGTAACACGTCGTCGGGGACTTATTCGGAGTTCAAGGAGCTCGCGATGAAGAAGCGGGATTATGCTCCGACCGCGCAAAAGATGGCGGGCAACGAACAGATCGCGGCCGAAGTGGGAAAAAACGCCAATGGCGTCGGTTATGTCGGTCTCGCTTACATCAAGGCCGAGGGAATCAAAGTCGTCCCGATTGATGGCGTGCTACCGACAGTCGAGAGCGTGCAAAAGAAAACTTATCCGTACGCCCGGCCCACGTTTTTCTATACGAATGGCGAACCAACCGGGCTAGCCAAGGCCTTCGTTGAATTCACCCTTAGCGCGGCCGGTCAGAAGGTTGTGGCTGGCGCGGGCTTTGTCCCAATTCAGTGAGCCGGACGCAATTCTCCGCGCAGAATTGCTCGACCCGCGCCTGAATCGCATTGCGGATCTGCCGGATTTTCTCCAGCTTTTCCTCGCGCGTGCCCTGCACTTTGGAAGGGTCGGGGAAGGGCCAGTGCAAACGCCGGGTCGGGCCGGGAAAGATCGGACAACCGCCCGCCTCGGCCTCGCTGCAAACGGTGACGACGCAGGCAAAAAGCTGGCCCGATTTGAAAACATCGAAGACGGCCTGGGTCTTATTCTTGGAAATGTCGAGACCGGCTTCGCGCATCACTTCCACCACGAGCGGGTTCAGCGTTCCGGGCTCGAGTCCGGCGCTCTGCGCTTCGAACTCAGCGCCACAGATATCGTTCAGGAACGCTTCGGCCATTTGGCTGCGCGCGCTGTTGTGGACACAGATAAAGAGGATCTTCGGCCTGTTCATATTCACATTCCACCGTTTCCATTCTGATCGCGTCCGTCCGGCCCGGAAGCGAGCGGTTCGCAGCAATCCTCCCGGCAAATCAAGCGGCAAACCGGAACGGCGAACAACGCGCCGAGGACTGGCGCGACCAGATAGATCCAAAGATGCTCGAAGTGCATCGAAACCAGCGCGGGTCCGAACGAGCGGGCGGGATTCATCGACGCACCGGAAATCGGCCCGGCAAACATTGCTTCCAGCCCGATGACCGATCCGACGGCGATGCCGGCCGTGATCCCTTTCTCCTTCGCACCGGTCGAGACGCTCAAAATGACCCACATCAAAATGAAAGTGAGCACGGCTTCGAGGATGAACGATTGCATCGCGCTTCTGGCAGGCAGCGTGATCCCAAGCGTTTCGTTCTGAGGAAAAAGGAAGCGCAGGAGCAAACTCGCCGCGATCGCACCGAGGAGCTGGCTCGCGATGTAACCAAGCACTGTCTTCACCCCGCAGCGTCCCGCCGCGAAAAATCCGATCGTGACTGCTGGATTCAAATGCGCGCCGGATATGTCGCCGACGGTGTAGATCATCGCGAGGACGACGAGCCCAAAAGTCAGCGCGATCCCGATGTGCGTGACCGCTCCGCCGGTCACGTCGTTGATCACGATCGCGCCCGTGCCCGCGAAGACGAGAGCAAACGTTCCGAAAAATTCAGCGGCGAGCTTGGGCGTCTGCATTTTCTCTGGGAAAAATAGCAGGCACGGCCTCCTTCCGACAAAGTGAGTTTTGTTACGTTTCTGTGTCGAAACTGGCTGCGTTCCCGCACGCTCCCGTGAGGTTAGCTGCAATGACCCGGATTTTGGTCTTGTCTGCCACGTCGGTCATATGGCAAATCGGACATTGGTCCGCGTGCGACCAACCTTCTAGCGACAGACTGCCATGATCTTCGTTCTCCTCTTTCTCGCCGCCTGTTTCCTCGCCTACTCCAATGGCGCGAACGACAACTTCAAGGGTGTCGCCTCCCTCTACGGAAGTAGGACCGCCAGCTACCGGACCGCGCTCACGTGGGCCACGATCATGCAGTTCGCTGGCTCGATCACTTCGATCTTCCTCGCGCAAGCACTGCTGAAGAAGTTTTCCGGCAAAGGCCTGGTTCCGGATACGCTTGTTGCATCGGAGCATTTTCTTCTGGCGGTGGCGCTGGGTGCGGCCCTGACCGTGATCCTCGCCACCGTGACCGGCTTTCCGGTTTCGACGACGCATGCGATCACTGGAGCATTGGTCGGCTGCGGTTTTCTCGCGGTTGGGAGCGGCGTGAACTTTGCCGCCTTGCAGAAGGGATTTCTCCTGCCGCTGCTCCTCAGTCCCGTCGTCGCAATCGCGCTCGCTGCGCTTGTCTACCTCGTGCTGCGGCTTATTCGCATCTCATTCGGAGTGGAAAAAGAGTGGTGCGCCTGTGTCGGGACCGAGGAGCGAGTGTTGGTGATGCCGCAGCCGGCATCAGCGATCGCGCGGCAAACAATCGCGCCGGAATACAGCGTCATGTTCGGCGAAAGCACGGTGTGCGCGGAACGTTATCGAGGTTCGATGGTTGGCGTGAACGCCCAGCAAATCATGGACGGCGCGCACTTCCTTAGCGCCGGTGTCGTCTGTTTCGCGCGGGCCTTGAACGACACCCCAAAGATTGTAGCAGTACTCCTCATCCTCAAAGCCCTCGACCTTTCATGGGGCTTCCTCGCCATCGCTGGCATGATGACGCTCGGCGGCTTGATTCAATCGCGGAAGATCGCCGAAACGATGAGCAAAAAAATCACCGGCATGAATCATGGGCAGGGTTTTGCGGCCAATCTTTGCACGGGTATTCTGGTCATCGCGGCCAGTCTCTTTGGCCTTCCGGTCTCCACCACGCACGTGGCGGTAGGCTCCCTTTTCGGTATCGGCCTAACGACCGGCAAGGCGAATCCAAAGGTCATGATGGGGATCGTGCTCTCGTGGCTCATCACGCTGCCGTGCGCCGCGCTTCTGGGCGCGATTATCTACTTCCTCCTGAAGCGAATCGCTTGAGGAGCACAAGCCGCGGTCGGTTCGTCTGCGTCGAGAACCGGAACCACGGTCAGATGGCGCGGGCGTTCGCGGCCATTCCTGGAGGCGAACCGAACAAGCTCGACAGCTTCATTGGGATTCATTAGAACCTACCCTCCATCATGTGCCCCGCCAAAATCACCCCCTCTATCAGGCTAATAATTGCCTATGGATTGTGGCTGGCGATGGTCCAGCAGGTCCCTGCTGATACGGGAACTGGCACTGTAAGTCTGGCCACGACCGGAAGCGCCGTTACTGAGAACTTCGACACACTGTCGAATGTGGCGGGATCGACCACGAATACTGTGCTGCCGACGGGCTGGTACATCACCGAGCAAGGCGGCGGCGCCAGGGACAATGAACAGTATGCGGTCGACACGGGCGCGAGCACTACCGGGGACATCTATAGTTATGGAGCGAGCGGCAGCGTTGAGCGGGCACTTGGAGGATTGCAGAGCGGGACCCTGATCCCCTTCTTCGGAGCAAAGTTCACCAATAATACCGGCGCGACCATCACTTCGATTGATGTGAGTTACATCGGCGAAGAGTGGCGGCTGGGGACGGCCGCGCGCACGGACCGAATTGATTTTCAGATCAGCACGAACGCCACAGACCTTACTACGGGGACTTACATTGACGTGGACGCGCTTGATTTCACCACGCCAGACAACGCCGGCATCGTTGGAGCTAGAGATGGGAATGCCGCCCCTGATCGCACCGCGATTTCAGCGACGATTTCGTCTTTGAGCATTCCTAACGGAGCGACGTTTTTCATTCGCTGGATTGATTTCAATGCTACAGGCGCGGATGATGGCCTGGCAGTAGACGACTTCTCCGTCACGCCAAACGCCTCTGGCGGTCCCTCCCCAACGCCTTCGCCTTCCGCTACACCTACACCTTCCGCTACGCCTGCGCCGGTGCGTATCCATGACATTCAGGGCGCAGCACATCTTTCGCCCCTGGCTGCGCAAGCGGTAGGAAATGTTCCCGGTATCGTTACGGCGAAGCTTTCCAACGGGTTTTACCTGCAGGATCCCACGCCTGACAGCAACGACGCCACTTCCGAGGGCATCTTCGTTTTTACTTCATCGGCTCCCACCGTGAACGTCGGTGATTCGGTCCTGGTCAGTGGCACTGTGGCGGAGTTCAGGTCAGGCGGGAGTAGCTCTACTAACTTAACCTCCACGGAGATCTCCTCCCCGACCATAGCAGTGCAATCAACCGGCAATCCTTTGCCGCCGCCGGTTGTTATTGGCACGGGCGGACGTACTCCGCCCACGACGGTAATCGAGGACGATGCGACAGGCAGCGTCGAGACCAGTGGAGTCTTTGATCCCGCCAATGACGGCATCGATTTCTACGAGAGCCTTGAAGGCATGCGCGTCCAGATCAATAACGCCGTGGTAATCGGGCCGCGGAGCAGTGCTGGCGAGATACCCGTCCTTTCCGACGACGGCGCGAACGCGAGCGTCCGAACAAGTCGCGGCGGCATAGTGGTACGCGCCACTGACTTTAACCCGGAGCGCGTCATCCTGAATGACTCCATCCTAGCTACTCCTGTGGTTAGCGTAGGCGATCATTTCGCCGGCCCGGTGGTTGGGGTGATGGATTATAGCGGTGGGAATTTCAAGCTCCAGATCACCCAATCGCTCACTGCTGTCTCGGGAGGCCTTGCGCGGGAAACTACGCTCATCGCCACCACCGACCAGTTGGCCGTCACGACCTTCAACGTTCAAAACCTCGACCCGGGCGACCCGCCAGCGAAGTTCGCCGCCCTGGCAAGTCTGATCGTCGATAACCTCCGTTCTCCGGACATCGTCGCGGTTGAAGAGATCCAGGATAACAACGGACCCAATGACAATGGGGTAGTCGATGCTACCACCACCTACAACACCCTGATCACCGCCATTCAGACGGCCGGCGGCCCGACCTACGCTTTCCGCCAAATCAATCCGGTTAATGATCAGGATGGGGGCGAGCCCGGCGGCAATATTCGTGTCGGTTTTCTTTTCCGCACCGATCGCGGCCTCGCTTTCACCGATCGTCCTGGCGGGTGTTCAACCTGTGCCACCACGGTGGCGAATGGCCCGTCCGGGGTCGAGCTCTCCTTCAGTCCCGGCCGCGTCGATCCGACTAACTCTGCCTTCAATAGCAGTCGCAAGCCGCTCGCGGGCGAGTTTACCTTCCATGGTCAGAAGTTGTTTGTTATCGCCAATCACTTTAACTCCAAGGGCGGAGACGACCCACTCTTTGGCCGCTTCCAACCTCCCGTTCTCAGCTCCGAGACGCAGCGCACTCAGCAAGCACAGATCGTCAATAATTTCGTCGACAGCATCCTGGCCCTGGCCTCGAGCGCGAAGATTGTCGTCCTGGGCGACTTGAACGACTTTTCCTTCTCTAACCCCCTCAACACGCTCAAAGGCGGCGTCCTGCATGACTTGATTGAAACGTTGCCGACAGGCGAGCGCTACACCTATGTCTTTGAAGGCAATTCCCAGGATCTGGATCACATTCTTCTGAGCGACGGTCTGTTTTCTGGCCCGTTCGACTACGATGTGGTTCACGTGAACTCGGAGTTTGTCGATCAGGCAAGCGATCATGATCCACAAGTGGTGCGATTGACCATTGCTGCCAGTCCAACCCCAACTCCCACTCCGACTCCAACCCCGACACCTACTCCTACCCCAACACCAATCCCAACACCAACACCAACACTAACCCCAACACCAACCCCAACACCGACACCAACACCAACACCAACACCAACACCAACACCGACACCGACACCAACACCAACGCCAACACCAACACCGACACCAACGCCAACGCCAACGCCAACACCAACACCAACACCAACACCAACACCAACATCGACACCAACGCCAACGCCAACGCCAACACCGACGCCAACGCCAACACCGACACCGACACCGACACCGACACCGACTCCCACACCGACACCAACACCGACACCGACACCGACACCGACACCGACACCGACACCGACACCGACACCGACACCGACACCGACACCCACACCAACACCGACACCGACACCGACGCCAACACCGACGCCAACCTCGACGCCTACTCTGACACCGACGCCTACTGCAACGCCGACACCTCCCACTCCGACCCCAACCGCAACACGGACTCCAACACCGACACCGACTCCGACGCCGACACCGACGCCTACTCTGACACCGACGCCTACTGCAACGCCGACACCTCCCACTCCGACCCCAACCGCAACACGGACTCCGACACCAACACCAACATCGACTCCGACTCCGACTCCGACTCCAACTTCAACTCCAACTCCAACACCGACTCCAATTCCAGCAACGCCGACTCCAACACCTACTCCGGCGACCCCAACACCGACTCCGAGCCCGACCCCGACGCCTACAGCGACGGTGTCGCCGACGCCGACTCCCACCCCTCCTATTCCTACTCCAACGCCATCGGCGACAGTTACTCCTACTCCATCGGAGGCCCCACGAGCCGATATTGCGGTAGGCATCGTCGACTCGCCCGACCCAGTTCAGGTTGGCCAGAACCTGACCTACACCATAACCGTATCCAACGGCGGTCCCCAGAGCGCGCCGAATGTGCAGATGTCGGACCACTTGCCGGCAAGCGTGAATTTTGTTTCTGTGACCCCAAGTCAGGGTAGTTGCAGCGGCACGAGCATGGTCTTTTGTAATCTGGGCGACCTTCCGATCTTCGGCAGCGCAACAGTGACCTTGGTGGTGACGCCTACGGTTGCAGGGACGGTTAGCGACACGGCCTCGGCCTCGGCTTCTGCGATCGACCCTAACATGATTAACAACTTCGCTACGGCGTCTACTACGGTTCTTCCCGCAGGAACACCAACTCCAACCCCAACGCCAACACTAACTCCCGGAACACCGACGCCGAGTCCGACGTGCCCTCCAAATGTGACCCAGGGGTTCGACGACATCACGACGTTGCCCGGAGCGGGCTGGGTGCAGACCAACCACAGCACGACGATCGGAACCACCGGATGGTTTCAGGGGAATGATGCAGTCTTTTCGGCTCACCAGGGAACGCTGCCTAACTCTTACATTGGGGCCAACTTCAATAACACCACCGGCACCAATACCATCAGTAACTGGCTCCTGACTCCGACCCAGACGTTGGAGAATGGCCGTACGATGACCTTCTATACACGGACCACGACGGCGAACCCATTCCCAGACCGGCTCCAGGTGCGCATGAGCACCGCGGGCGACAGTACGAATGTGGGGACAACGGCGACCGACGTGGGCGACTTCACGACGCTGCTGCTGGATATTAACCCGACCTACACCGTTGGGGGTTACCCAGAAGTGTGGACGCTGCAGACGGTAACGATAACCGGGGTGCCATCGGCGACCCTGGTACGGCTGGCGTTCCGCTACTTTGTGGAGAACGGCGGACCAACGGGAGACAACTCGAACTACATCGGGATCGATACGTTCCAGATCGATGGCATTGGCGATTGTTTCACCCCGACACCAACGCCAACTCCAACAACACCGACACCAACTTCGACGGCAACCCCAACAACACCGACACCAACTCCGACGGTGACTCCGACCACACCAACACCAAGTCCGACGGTGACACCGGCCACACCGACACCAACAGCGCCGCCCACGGCCACGCCGTCGGCCACGCCACTGTTGACCAAGGCAATCAACCTGTCGACTCGGATGCGGGTGCAGACGGGTGATAAGGTGGGCATCGGCGGGTTCATCATTACAGGAAACGCGCCGAAGCGTGTGATCCTGCGGGCCATCGGACCTTCGTTGACCCACTTCGGTGTCCCCGGTGTGCTGGCTGATCCCGTGCTCGAACTGCATGGTCAGGGGGCCTTTGCCACGATCACCAACGACAACTGGAGAGACACTCAGGAGGCCGAGATCCAGGCCACGGGTATCCCGCCGACCGACAACTTGGAATCAGCGATTGTAGTAGCGCTGCCTCCGGGAGCGTATACGGCCATCGTGAAAGGTAAGAACAACACCTTGGGTGTGGGGCTGATTGAAATCTACGATCTCAACCAGGGAGTAGCCTCGAAACTGGCCAACCTGAGCACGCGCGCCTTCGTCAGCACAGGTGACAACATTGTTATCGCGGGCTTCCTTCTGAGTCAAAGTACTGGCAGTGACCGAATTGTGGTGCGCGGGATCGGGCCGAGCCTCGCTCCAGGTTCCTTCCCGGCGAGCGCGGTCCTGGCCGATCCAACCTTGGAGCTGCGCGATGCCAATGGAGCGCTCCTTATTGCCAACAACGACTGGCAGGACAACGCGGCGCAAGCCGCGGCCCTGACCGCGACGGGTCTGGCGCCGAGCAACAATCTCGAGTCAGGCATAATCGCGACGCTGCCACCGGGCCTCTACACCGCCTTGCTAGCGGGATTGAACAACGGCACCGGCATCGGCCTGGTCGAAGTCTACGACCTCGGGCCGTAACGCAGGTTTGAGTTCATCCGTGCTGTAGCGGCTGTCTATGACCGCCGACACTCAAACCGCCCGGCGGTCATAGACCGCCGCGACAGGGGCACGAGCGTAACAATTTCGTTACGGTTCGGGCCTCGCAATCGCCTCAATTATCGCAACACTTCCACGGTTATCCCGCTTGATAATTATGCATGACCGAGCAGTCGATCCTCGAGTTGAAAGAATGCGCGCTGAAATCGAGCAAGCGGGAGAAACCTTGCTCGAACCGGGCGAATTGAATTTGTTGTGCAGAGGCGAAATTTCAGACGATCACCGATGGAACATGATCGCGGAGATCGCGATCACTGAGGGCTGGAGCTTTACCTTTTTCCCTGACGACAGCGTGCGATTCGCGAAATTCTAGTCTCGCCCCTTCGGCCTGCCGCAAAACAAGAACCCCCGCCGGATTTCTCCAGCGGGGGTTCCGTTTAACTATCAGCCGCGGCTACTTTGCGCAGCAGCTTAGATTGACCAGGCAGCAGGCAGCGCCGCCGCAGCAATCAGCCGAACGCGAAGTTGCGCTCGCTGTGCCGACCAGCGCGATAGCCGCCACGATCATCAATAGGTATTTCATAGAATCCTCCTGTTGAGTTTCCTTCTCCTCGTCCGCCGTGGCGGACGAGCCAACGCCGCTTAAAAGGGCTAGGCTCGCGGCGGAGGAACTGGCGGACGGTGCGAGCGGACGTGCTCGTGAATCGAAAGGGTGGCAAAAGATTCCTCGCCGGTGGGCGGATACACGAACGGAGTCGCCGGGGTGAGGAAAAGAGCGAGGCCAAAGACGCAGGCCGCGCAACACTCCTTCTCCTGATCCGACTTCGGCGCATGATGGCCGCAGCCGTCTGCCTGCGCGTCCAGCTTCATCTTCGCGCAGCAGCCCGCTTTCACCACCTGCGGCACCACCGCCTGCGCGGGGATCACGGCGAGGGCGATTGACGCAGAGGTCAACAGGCAAACCAGAAGTCGCAACGTTGCTCGCATCCGGCGTTAGACTACAGCCTCTGCCGGTACCGAGCAACAGCCCTTCCCATCGCACCGAAGCCAGCCTTGATGGCGTAGGCATGGCGGCTCGGCAGTCGTGTAGGAATTCGCCCGGCGCGTTAAAGACGAATGCGGCCAGTCACGATTCTTCTCCCGATTTCATGACGTGGCGATTGAACCCGACAGGCAGACGCACCAAACGATTGAAGCCGAAGCGCGTGCTGCTCTGACCGAGCGGCTCTTGCAAATCCAGCGTACTCCTGTGCGTATCCAAACCGCCAAATCGTTGCAGCCGACTCCGGAAGCAGCAAAAAGCCGTTTAGCCCGCCTCCAGCGGAAACAACGGATATCTCGGCAAAAATCGAAACGCGTTTTGTTGTCGAGACTTAACGCCCCACCGCTGGCTCCTGATCCATTGACCCCCTGATTTGGATCGGGAGTCCCGGGAGTCCGTTACGCCTCCTCGGCGTCAACCCATTCGTGCGCAAAACGCGCGAGCTCCCGGGAATCGGCAAAAACCAGCTTCTGTCGGATTCGGTCGCGATAGGTCTGCACGGTCTTTGGGCTCAGGTTCAGGCTGGTGGCGATTTTCTTTACGTCAATTCCATGCCCCACCTGGTGCAAAACTTCCAGTTCACGATCGCTCAACAAATCCACTGCGATGCTCGTTTCCGCCGATCCGCGGACGTAATTAGCCAGAATGCGTTGTTGCATTTTGGAGCTCAGATAAATCTCGCCCGAAAAAACATGCCGAACTGCGCTGAGCAAAGTATCGCTCGTCGTTTCCTTCTTCATCAAGTAGCCGCCGGCGCCCGCGCGAAGACTGCGACCGGCATAAACCGATTCCTCTCGAATGGAGATGATCAAGATATGGAGCTGGGGCTGTTCCGCTTTGATGGACTTGATCAATTCCAACCCATCAGCGGTCGATCCCAAACCAATATCGACTATCACCAGATCGAACAGCTTCTTTCGCACTGCGTCCAAACCAGTCGCGTAATCGGCCGCTTCGCCTCCCACCTCCAGGTCGGTTTGGTCCTTCAGGATGGTGATCAACCCGGCCCGAAAAATCAGATGATCGTCTACGATCAGAATGGATTTTTTCTTCAGCGTCGGCTGCACCGCTTTTTTTTGTTTTTTTGCAGGCATCTTTTGGGGACGCGAAGCGCCAAGCCAGTGCGGGTTCAAAGAGCTTACGACCGATTTCACCCGTAGCGAGCCCTACTTACAGCCCGCCTAACTTCTTGTAGGCAGAATTCCTACCTTCGAGGGATAAGGGCCACGCGATCCTGGCGCTGCCTGAATTTGAATGGACGCGATCGCTTTGAAATGCGGAAATTCTTATGGCCATGAAGAAATATGTTTCCCAGCGAAATGGCACAACGTGCAACCCGAATAGAACCGCACGGGCGACTGAGGAAATGGATCAATACTGTGAGGCGCATCCGCGCGGGCCCGCGGTCGTGCGAAGACCTCAACTCTTTGCGCGCGGAAACAATTTCGTCGTCTTGCTCGGTCGAAGCGTGGCAGAAGGAATCGTCGGATTTGGGGCCACGGTTCCGTCCGCTCTACGTGCCTTCGAGCACCAATACCTGAGAACTCTCAGGCCACCGAACTCAGAGGTCGCTTCTTGAACCCCAAATCCATGAGCGCCGAAATGACAGATGGAATCGAAACGGAAGCGCGGCGCATCGACGCAGTAATCAGGGACTGTGGGTTTTGCCTGATGAAAGAAGAACAGCTCAAGCTTCTTTTTCCGGACGAAAATTCTAGCTCAAACCGGTTCCTGCTCCTCGCGAAGCTTGCGCATGAACGCGATTGGAGCTTCGAGTTTCAACCACACAACGGAGACCTGCGCTTCGCTCCCCTGTCCGCGGTCAGATCGAATTGAACTTTCACGCAAGTGCTCTTGACGAATTAATTCAAGGAATTGGCGCAGAAATCTATCGGCATGGTTCTTGTCTCCTTTCTCAACAGGAATTGCTTTTGATCTGCCAAGGGGCCCTGGACGACTCGAAAAAGTTGACCTGCATTAGCGATGTCGCCGTTCGGTACCATTGGGCCTTCGAATTTTCGGACGCCATGACGTCAGTCACATTCAAGGAGCGTCCCACGCAGAGAACGAAACGGTCCGGCTTTGATCTGGCCGGGTTGTCCTAACCGTTTTTCTAGTGCAAAAAAAGCCGGGCACCGCGCCTAAGACAACAGTGCCCCACGATGTGTTCGCCCTGTTTGACCCCAGAACAGCGAGCTCAACGTGGCGGTTAGCCGTTCAGCTGTCCTGCTTCCCTTCTTGTAGGCAAAGTTCCTACCCACGAGGGAGAAGAAGCTGGTCCCCGCGGCTCAGCTCAAGATTTGAATCGACGCGAGTCAATCGAAATGAAGAATCCTGCGTCGATAAAGACTTTTGTTACGCGGGAAGATTTCCAAAATGAGCAGGCGCGCCCTTCCGAAACCCATGAGCGGCAAGAAAATGCAATTCGGCATTTTGCCGCATGGCACAAAGAGTCTGCTCGACGCCGCGCTCAAGGTTTGGGAATTGCGCAACGGCTTCACACCGCTGCCGTCGCACTGGCAAAGAAACCCGCACCGCGCCTAAAAAAGAACGCCGGCGTTCAGTCGCTAAGAGGCGATGAACGCCGGCGCGTTGTTAAGCAAGGACAAACAGAAACCGATCAATCCTCGTCGAGGATCACACGATCGACCATCAGGTTCTCGCCTTCGCCTGAATAATGGACATGCACCGGCACCCCGATTTTGATCCGGGTCTTGACCGTTGCCTCATCGAGCGTTTTGCCGCTCCTGGTTACATACGTCACCGTTTTGCCGAAGCGGTAACGGCGCGGCCCACTTGTCTCCTTGAGCGTGAGCACACTACCGGGCGTGTATTCGGTGATCGTGCCGTCGCTCTCTGTCGTCGTCGTTGTTGTCGTCGTGCTCGAAGTTTGCCCCCAAGCCAACGGAGCGACAATTGCCAGCGCGATGCTGAGCAGAGTCTTCTTCATAGTCATCCTTCCGTTTGGTGTTCCCAGGCCAGACGCTTGCTATCCCCCCTCACTCGAGACGGGCTCACGTCTCGCCCTTGAGTATTTTTCGGATCAAACCGCCAGAATGGATGTCTGAGTTCCCAAAACATAACTTTCGTTGTCGCAGCTCAACTCGTGGATTGGAAAGCCGTTATCGCCGAATCTTCCTGACCCAATCACGTAAGATCGGTAAGGGAAGGAAGTTAATGATGCGGCTGGCTGGGATTGCCGCCTTTAACGCCGCTGCCAGCCCAAGCTCGATAAAGCCAAGCTGCCACGGATGATGGGCGTGTGTGCCCAACGAAATTCGCACGCCTTCCGTTTTCGCGATCCTCAGCAAAGCCAAATTCAAGTCTTGGCGGTCCGGATAGCAATCGATTTCGACGGCCTTATCCAGCTTCGCCGCCGTGCCGAACACACGAGCCCAATCCGCTTTCAATCCCAGCCGATAATTATAAATGCGGCCTCGCGGATGTCCGAGAATTTGCGTGTCCGGATTTCTCAGCGCCCGCAAATAGCGCTCGGTTTGATCTTCGGTCGTGCGCAGCGATGAATGAAACGAGCCGAGGACCAGATCGAGATCCCGCAGGGCCAAAGGTTCCATGTCGCCTTCTCCGCGCGGATTGAGATTCAGCTCGATTGAACGCAACACCGTAACCTTGCCTCCGGCTTTCGCGGTTGCGCGGTTGGTTCGGGCAATCTCTCTCGCCTGTTTCCTGAGAGCCGCCTCGTCAATTCCACCCGCGATTTTGAGTCCTTTCGAATGATCGGTAATGGCGATGTAATCGTAGCCGCGCGTTTCCGCCGCCTCTGCCATTTCGCTTACACTCCCCGAGCCGTCGCTCCAGTGTGTGTGCATTTGCAAATCGCCGCGCAAGAGCTTTGCCCACTCTGGCTTTGCCGCGAGGCTCTTGCGCGCATCAGCCAAAGCCAGAAAGCCCCGGCGAACTGGCGGCGCCGGAGGAATTCGGGGCGCCTTCTTCAACCAAGCCTGCAACTGCTTTGCAATGAATGGCCCGACACTCTGCAGTTCAGTAAGGGACCGGCCTTGCGCGAGCAAAGCAGTTGATTCCTCCGGCCAAAGAAATGCACTCCGCGCGGCTCGTTTGAAAGCTCGGCGCAAAATCCCGTCGCGCCGCTCTGCTTCTAGCGCCAGAAGCTCCGCCACATCGGCATTGGAAAGCGATTTCTTCACAGGCGCTTCCAACGTCCAGCCACTCCTCCTCTCGCAGCCCGCGACGCGCTATTTCGTGCTCTGCATCTTCTTCGCCATCTCGAGATGGCTTTTTACGACCGGCAGGGTCTCATCGATGAACTTCTTCAGCTCCTCGTTGCTGACATGGGCCCGCGAGTTCTCAAAAAGGATACGAGTCTTCTCGTGTTCGAAAATCATTCGCACCACGTACTGCGCATCGAATTCAGCTCCCGACATCTTCGACATTTTGTCGATCGCGGCTTGATGTTTTTCGCTCACTTTTTCGGGAAGCGGCACGTTCATCTTCGAGGCGATGCTCTTTAGATTCTCGTTCGCCTTCCCGTGGTCCTTTACCATTTGGTTGGCAAAGGTTTTCACGTCCTCTCTCTGCCCATTTTTCTCGGCCAACTTCCCGAGTTCCACTTCCGTCATGCCGCCATCGGCGGCTTTCATAATGAAGGCGGTGTCAGGGGCAGACGCCTTGTCCGCGTTTTCTTTGTCTGCGGCAAACGCCGTCGAGAATGCCAGGGCGATTCCGAGGCTAAGAATTAGAGCTAGAGTTTTCATGTTATAACAACAACGAAGAAAGAGGATCGTTTGGACGTCCCAAACGGATCGTTCGAGCGCCTCGCTTGTTTCGAAAGGGCTCCTTATCGTTTCCAAAAAAAGAGCCGGGCACCGCGCTCGCTGAGCGACAGTGCCCGACGGTGTTCCCCCCAGAACAAGATCAACATTACCGCTCCTCTCGTAAGAGCAAGCGCGAAACTCAGAACGCTGCATCAAGAGGCAATCCGCGCATCAACGCGCGTACATCGAGCTTTTCTTTCGATCGAATTTCTTTTCCTCCGTCGTCGTGGTGCTTGAGCCGCTGGCGCAGCTGTTAAACAGTGAAGTAATGAGGAGAAGTGCCGTGATCGCGATCAATTTGTTTTTCATTCCGCCCCTCTATGCGCGCGGTGTGCCACCCGCTGAATATGATTCTTAAGCAATTAATCCAGACAAGTTTACATCTCGGAAGTCTGCGATGCGATGTGTCGTCAGCATTCCAGGATTGGGATTTGCCGTTTCATTTTCGGGATAAGAAATCTGCGCTTCAGCCGCGTCGTTCAATTCGACTTCGGCTCCTGCTAGTGCTACAAAAGAAGCGCGATGCTGAGCAAGATCATGGCGTCTTTAACAGTCGGACTCGCCCTTGTTGTGGCCACAGTCCGATTGCCGGCTGCGACCTGCATTGTAACAAATACGTCGGACGAAAAAGAGTGCCGGCCAGGATGCTGTGCAAACAGGACTTGCTGCGAAACATCCCCCAAACACACCGGACGGCCGGCCCAGCCGCTAGCCAAGTCCGGTCTTGATCAACAGACTGTCAGTGCCATACCCGCAATCGCGGCGGTGGCGCTGCTAATGCCAGCTCCGACCGAGCCGCATGTTTTCTCCAGTGCAGAGCGCAGAGCGCATTCGCCGCCGCCTCTGGCGCTGATCTGTATTCGTCTCATCTGATCCAAAGAGCCTGACGCCGGAGGTGTGCCAATTCATCGGCATGCCTGGACTTCAATTCAGCTCTTTTGGATCAATGAAAACACTTTACCAATTATTCTTCAGTTTAGTTCTAACCTCCATTGTTGCGCTGCCCGCGCCAGCCAAGCCGCTTTCCTATGTCGGCGGAACGATGGTGATGCAGGAAAACGACGAGACCGGCAACACCCTGTCGGTCGACTACACCTTCGATCCGCATTTCGCCCTGGGCCTGTATGCCAAAAGGGACATAGGCGGAAAGGAATTTTATACCATCGGTCCCCAGCTTAACACGCTGATAAAACGGTGGAACCTGCCGGATGGGCAGGGAAACATCTTCAGCATGACTGGCGTTGGGACGGCGCGACGAGGCAGCAATAGCCAGCCCGCTGCCTGGGTCGCACTCCTGGCCGATTACGAAACCCGGCGCGTCTTCTTCTCCTACGAGCCGCGTTTGATGTATGCCGGCGAAATCGAAACGTCGTTCTGGCACAGGGCGCATGCGGGGTTTGCGCCTTACCTGGCTAATTACGAGCAGTTGAACACCTGGCTCTTGCTCCGGGTGGATCATCACCCCGCGAAGAACGATCACTTCGTCGTCACGCCGATGGTGCGCTTTTTTTATAAGACGATCTGGCTGGAAGCCGGATACAGCAGCAACAACCACGTCATGGTCAACTGGACCGTGCAATTCTAGAGAAAGGAAACACGATGCGTCATATTCTAGTAACACTTACCATCCTGGCCGCGCTCTCAGGGTCGGTGTTAGGGGAAACTATCAGGACCACCGTCAACGGAATGGTCTGCGCGTTTTGCGCCACCGGGATCGAAAAGACATTTCGGAAGCAACCTGAGGTAGCGAACGTCACGGTCGACCTCTCGAAAAAAACCGTGACCATCACGACGAAACCGGGAAAGACGCTTGGTGATGCCAAGATCCAAGAGGTGGTTACCTACTCCGGATATTCCATGGGCACCATCGTTCGCGAAAAGCGATAACGGACAAACCGTTCCCACCAACGTCGAGAGATTGACGCTGCGCGCAGCGCCTCTATGATTCGCGTCGCGTGGACGGCGCTACGCAACCTTCGTTGATCAAGAAGAAACGGGGCCGGCCAAAGGTCGTTTCACTTGACTCGGTGACTTGACCAATGGATCGCGCGTATGCGCCAGCCGAGCGCCATTCTTGTTAGCACCATCAATTCAACGCCGGCGCTGTTGATCTCGTGGCCATTAAAAACACCCACGGATTGAGTCGTGGCGGTGGCCCAAGCAACGGTGCCTTCCTGTTTGATAGACAACTTCGAGCGTGTGCCCGGGACGGTTTTCACAAAAGAAATATCTTCGGCTAGATGCTCACGAGCATACTCCTCGCGAGTTTGTGAGGAACCGCTCTCGAGGATGACCGCGTCCGGTGCTAGCAAATCCAAAACAGCTTGGCGGTCGCCGCGATGAAGCGCATCATGAAATCCGTTCACCGTCGCAGTTATGGCTTCCGCATCGGGAGAAAGTGACCCGGCGCGAACTTCGGCGACAACGAGGTAAGTAAGGATAACTGCGGTGAAAAGTATTCTGTGAATCATTGAATCAGACTGGTTTAGCTCACCGGGCCAGCGACGGTACCTGCGGGTTGCTGAAACCAGCCGCGATCGTCGTAGTCGGTGATTCCATCGCGAATTTTCAAAATGGTAAACATTCCGCCCATCCCGATCGGGCCGAATGGCCCCGTGCCTGTCATCATCGGCAACGTGTTTTTCGGCGCGCCCATATTCATTTCGGTCATTTCTCCCATCCCCGATGAACCCGTCGGCATGTAACCAGGAACAACTTTAGCGACCTTGGTGTCCTTTTGATTCACGCCAATCATGTTTGGGAGGCTGTGGTTCATCGCATTCATGGTGTGATGGTTCTTGTGGCAGTGGAAAGCCCAGTCGCCCGGATTATCCGCGACAAACTCGACCGTGCGCGTCGTGCCGGGCGGAATGTTGACGGTGGTCTCCGGCCACCAAGCTGATTTCGGAATCTGGCCGCCGTCGGTTTCCACAACCCACCACCGATGACCGTGAAAATGAATGGGGTGACTGTCCATGCTGAGGTTCGCGAGACTAACGCGAACGCGCTGACCGAGCTTCGCCACGAGCGGATCCGTGCCGGGGAAAATTCGGCTATTGAAGGTGAACAGATTGAAATCCGTCATCACACTGGGGTTCGGAGTGAACGTGCCCGGTTCGACGAACCATTCCTGTAGGAAGATGCAAAAATGCCGATCGACTCGCTCCGCATATCCGCCTTTCGGATGGATGACGAAGAATCCCTGCATGCCCATCGCCATCTGAACGGTTTCGTCCGAATGCGGGTGATACATCTGCACACCGGATTGTTTGAGCGTGAACTCGTAGGCGTAGGTCTCGCCCGGCGGAATATGCTTCTGCGTGAGTCCTCCCACACCATCCATCCCATTCGGCAAAATCACGCCGTGCCAGTGAATTGAAGTTGCTTCCGGCAGATGATTCGTCACGAGAATACGAACGCGGTCGCCTTCGACTGCTTCGATCGTTGGACCGGGCGTCTGGCCGTTGTAACCCCAGCAATTCACAATCATGCCCGGCGCGAACTCGCGTTTTACCGGCTCGGCGGTGAGATGAAATTCCTTTACGCCGCCGACCATTTTCCACGGGAGCGTCGTTCCGTTTGGAGTGACTACTGGAACGTGAGGTCCGTTGTTTTGCGCAACTGGTGCGGGGGAAGTTGGCCCCGCCACAACCTCCGCCCCCCGTGCAATCCGGTGAACAAGCGCCGAAGCGCCGACCAACGCTGCCGTCCCTGAAAAGAATTTTCGTCGTGTAAGCATAACTATTGGTGAGTCGTAATTTCCTTGGATGTATCTCGCATCTTCGTTCTGACGCTCGTTAGGCGGCCACCAACCGCCCGCTCGATGTCAGCGCGGGCAATCCAGTAGTCTCGCAGCGCTTCGATATATCCGCGCTCGGCCGCCAATTCGTTTTGGCGCGCAAGAAGGAGATCGTACGGCCCCTTCAACATTGAGTTGTAGCTCGTGAGCGTAAGGTCCAGCACACGCTTCCGTTCCGGGATCAATTCGTCGCGGTAATAGGCCGCGAGATCCTTCTTCGCTAAGGCACGATCCCGCGCTTCCCGAACCTCCGATCGAATATCGACCGCCGCGGCCTCCAATCGCCGCTCCGCTTGGCGCAGCTGCGCTTTCAATTTGGCGATGCGGCCTTGTCCTTGGTTAAAGATCGGCAGTTCCAGGCGTAACGTCGGGCCAATCTCCCACTGGCGATCGGTCTCGCGTTCGCTACCTACGCCAAACTCAATCGAGCCAACATAACGATAAGTTGTTGTCAGCCCAAGCTTCTGCACGATGGCGCCGAGTTCTGCCTTGGCGGCGGCGAGGTCGAGCCGTTGCCCGATAGCCAGGGATTCGAGATGTTCCGTAGGGAAACTACCGGGAAGCGACGGAAGTTCGTCCGCCATTTTCCATTCTGTCAGGGCGCCCCAGGCACCCATCAACCGGTTGAGCTTCTCCCGATCGGTCAGCATCTCAGCGGCGACCTGCGCCGCATCGAGCTTCGACTGCGAATAGGTTGACTGCTGGTTCGCGAGTTCCAGGTCGCTGATGTTTCCGGCTCCGTGTTGCCGCAAGGCAAGTTCCAAGGCGGCGGCGTTCGTGTCACCTAAAACTCCGAGTCGGGCGAACAACATCTGCTTCCCTTGCAATGTGTAGAAAGCTGCTCTGACCTCCGCCGCGAGTTTCAGGACAGCATCACCAACTCTAAGTTCCGCGCGCATCAGTTCATTGGCCGCGACCTTCTTCCTCAATGGAATCATGAGAAGATCGAGAAAATCCTGAGCAATTCCGAAGACCAGTTTTGCGGCGGAAGGAGGCCGGTCCGGGAATAGCACACTCGCGTCAAAAACCGGGTTCTTCAGTAAACCCGCCTCAATCAGATCCGCGTTTGCGATTCCAATGTCTTCGAAAGTGGCTTGCAACTCGCGGTTGTTTAGCAAAGCGACTTGCACCGCGCGATCAGCGGTCAGCGTGCGTCGCAGCAACGCCCTGACGGCCCGGCCGATTTCCTCGTCAGCCGCGGCGTCGCGTTTGATCTCAACGCGCTTCCCGATGCGCTGTTGCACCGTTGCCTGCACATCAGTCATGGATCGCGGGCTCGCGGAGCAAATGCTCGGCGCAACGAGGCCTACCAAAAGCAAATGGAGTGATTTCATTTCGGGCCGCCCTCTTTTTTTACGAGCGTCATCCCACACTTCGGGCATTTACCGGGCGCTGGCTGGTTCACTTCGGGATGCATCGTGCAGGTGTAAACTGCCGCGGCTGGAGTCGATTCGCTGGCAACCGATTTTTTCTTGTCGCTCTTCACGGCGTCCGACTTCGCCTTTATTTCGTCGGAGAGCTTCTTCATTTCATCCGACGTTTTCTTCATTTCCCCTTCGACAGCTTCCTTGTCGGCGGGGGATGCGGTCGCATTCGCGGCGGGCATCGGCATCTCTTTCATTTTCGAATGATCCATTTCCGGCATTTTCGCTGGCTCTTGGGCGGGCGAGGTCGCCGGTTGCTTATTCATATCCATCCCGGGCATTTTCGAATGATCCATCCCCGGCATCTTGCTCATGTCGTGTGACATTCCGCTGTCCTGAAAGTCAGGATTTGGCACGTCCTTCCGTGCCAGTTGCTTCTCAGTCTTGCGCGAAAGTTCATCGGACACGATCAAACGGCTCGTCCGGGAGCGTGGCGCTTCCTGCGCCTGGGCGCTTGCGGGGTGATCGGCCGGGAGCGGCTTCGGCTCGAAATTCGTCGCGCATCCGGTAAGTGCGGCCAGCGCGAGCAGAGCAATGCACGTGCGCATCAAATTTTCCCCTTAAGGTTTCGGCTCATGTTTGTGTTCATGCCCGTGGTCAGCATGGGGCGACGGAGTTTGTGGCGGAGAAGGTGAAGGACTTTGCGCCTTTGCAGCATCGGCCGCTTCGAGTTGTTTGCGGCTGGCTTCGAGTTGTAATCTGCTCGCCTCCAGTTGCAGCCGACTTGCTTCGAGCTGTTCTTGCTCTTCGTCTGTCGGCGGCTTCTCGCCACCGGGTTTCTGCATTTGGTTGTGTTCGGCATGCTCCATCTGACGGGCTGGTGACGTTGTCGCCTGTTGTTCGTCGCGGTGCTCCGATTCATCACCGTAATGGTGGTGTTCCGCCTCCCGAGAATCGGGCGGCGGTTCGAACCGAAACTCCCGATGGCGCACGTGACCTCCGGCGTAAGCGATATACCCACCGACTCCGAGGGTTGCGCTTCCAAGGACCAGCGTTAGAACTGAAATCGAGAATGAAGATCGCGGCCACCTGACGACAGCCGCGACACCGGTTGCAGACACCCCGGCCAAGACAAAAAACGCCCAGATCAGTTTCTCCGCCCGCGCCATGTGCTCATCGAGCCACCTCCCTCCAGCGTCGTCCGCCATCGATTTGACGCGATCGTATCCGGCTTGGCCGTAGCGATAGGTCGGCCATGCGGAAATCGAGCAGACGAAGACAAGGAGGAGCGCAGCGATGGTGAGGGGCTGGGTGCGTAAGAACAAGGCAAGCGTCAGCGCAAGGACGGCGATCGACAATCCATACACAGGCAGCGGATTGATCAGGACATGGACGTACTCTGGGTCGCTTAGATGCTCCCAAAGAATCTTGAAGTTCATCAGATTGCGCTGAGTTGGAGTGCTGCCACGAAGCGGCAGCACTCCCCTGGTCCCACGTCCTATTTTTGAATGACCGCGTTCTCGATCATGTAGATGCCGTCGCGGGAAGCGACCTGGCCCTCGACGGTAATCTTCTTGGCTGCGTACTCGGCCAGTTCGCTATTAAGCGGCTTGTGCTCGCCGATGAGCAGATAGGTCTTGCCGTCGTCTGCCTTTAAGCCAACCGGCAAACCGGCTGCGATGCATTTCTTCGCGCAGTCGGCGTGTTTCTCGCCGGTCGCGTTATGATCGAGGTAGCAGGCCATATCTACGACCTCGCCAGTGATCTTCTTCGTCTCGCCGGCGGCGAGTTTCTCTTTGTCGTCATGCCCTTCGTGAGCGACGAGCGATGATGCCGCGAATATCGCCGCGGCTGCGACTCCTAACAGTAATTTCATTGTTTTCCTTTTGTTTGTACTTGTGCCGAGATCACTCGGCGGGTGTTTACCTTCTTAACTTGTGTTGTTGGTTTTGATTTTTCGGAACGGTGGTCATCCGTAAATGTGTCGCGATCAGCCGCGCACGAAGACGAAAAGTCCCCGCGCGAGGCGAACGAATAAGCTAACGAGCTGAGACTTCCCGCGAATAAGCGGGCTTCAGTCGCTAGGCGAGCAAAGGCGGAGCGTGCACGCGCATGCTCCGATGCAAAACCAACTCAGCAAACGTGGATGCGCCGGGCGGCCCGGTATCGGCGAAATACGAGACGCGTTCCAGTTGCCGATCATCGTAGGCGTGAATTTGCGAAATAGATTCGTAAACAAACAAGCTCGTGTCTGGCTGGGCTTCCGGCGGCTTGACCGGAGCGGCCACAGTGGCGCGCAGCGTCTTACAGCAGGGCGACTCCTGGTCGCCATCACCAGGTTGAGCTGGGGAAGATTGGTGGTCATGACAATGCGCAACGGGGTTTCCGGCCTGCGCTTCAATTGCGCCCAAGACGCAATGATTCGAAATCGCGAACCACGCCACCATCGTCAACATGACGAGGAGAAACCTGGAAACCGCTGCGGTTTGGCGACTCACGATCTTATTCGATCAACCCGAATGCTTGAATGTTCAAACGTTTTATCCAACCGAAAGAAAGCCGGGCGCCAGTTTCCATCAATTTTGCAACCAAGAACACCTTGGAGTCGCTGCGGCGCTATCGGCTCAGAACCCGCGATCCCACCAAGCGCGGTGGTGACGGTGGTGGCGATATCGGGGCTGCACGTAGTGATGATCATGGTGCACGGTCCGTTCACCGATCACGTTGCCAAACTCGTCCGTCTCGACATAACGATGGTGATGATCGTAATGGATAACGTCGGCGTGGCGGTAGCGATCGACCCGCGTGATTCGATCCTCTTCATCTTCATGCGCGCGTACAGTCGCACCAGTCAGCACGAGCGCTCCGATTGCCAAGGCCCACAAGGTTGTCTTTTTCATGAGAGATTTGGCGAGCCGACACGGCAAGTTATTCATTATTCCGCGCGGAATTGCTTCATCGCGATCTGGCTGTTGCCCCGCAAAAGTTAACGCACAGCCAAGTGCATACATCCGAAATTGCGTCGGCAAACGGTTCCGAAGTGCAAACGAAAGGACCAGATGTCAGACGTTCACAAACATCAGACTCCGGAGATGCACGAGTGCATCCATAACTGCGAGGATTGCCGCGATGCCTGTCTCCACGCCATCCACGATTGGCTCCATAAAGGCGGCAAGCACGCTGACCCGCATCATATCGGTGTCCTCATGGATTGCGTGCAGATTTGCAATACCTGCCACGACTTTATGCTGCGTCATTCGCATCTCCATACCGTTACCTGCGGTGCGTGCGCCGAAATCTGCGAAGCCTGCGCCCAGTCCTGCGAAGCGGTCGGGGAGAACGAGTGCGCGGAAATCTGCCGCCGTTGCGCTCAGACCTGCCGCGCGATGAGTGCCGCAAAGAACTAAGTCAGGCGACATCAAATCGGGACAACCATATCGGCGACGTCTCAGGCGCAGTTTAATTCGCCTGTTTTGAGAGGTGGACAGTGAACCGATCCGTCGCTGCAAAGGATGCAGCAGTCATACACGGCAGACTTGCTCGCCTTAAAGCAAACACTTTAGCGGCCGAACATCGAGGCAGGTGCTCGCGGGCCTTCAGCTTCTTCGCGGCGAGGACCGCCGAATGAAAACTGGAATCCCGCCACGACGAAGAGCTCCACATTAGGCGAATCCTCCGTCGTGCCGAAGAGTGGCGCGGCGGTGATGAAAGTATTGCGCGTCGGGCGCACATTGATACTCGGTCCGACCAGAAGCTCGTATTTCGGATTGCTTCGTGACCCTGCTTCAGTCTTGCGTTCGGCCAGCGCCTCGAAGCCGATGTTAAGCGTCTCATCGACGAGCGCGTAGGTGAGCGCAGTGCTAACAGCTATCTCAGTTTGCCGGGTCCCTCCGACTTCCCGTTCGTAGATGATGTTGCCGGCCCAGTTCCACCGACGGGCGAACGTCTCGCCAAGCAGCAACTTCAATTCCCAAACATCCGGCGCCGCGTCATTAAAAGCCCACTCGGCATAGAGTGTCGGATTGAGCGGGATTTTGCCCCAGTCCGCCAATGCGTAACGGAGTTCGACGCTGGACCCTTTATAAAAAGAATCGCCCCTGTCATCGATTCCCCAGTTCTGATAAAAATCGAGCTGGAACCGGTAGGGCAAGCCGATTTCGACTTCCTCGCGGAATGCATGCTCGGTCACCCCATCTTTCCACTCTGGCGTCCAATATTGAACAAACTCCAAGCTGCCGGGCGGCCGCACATAAACGCGCGTCGTGCTGAAAGCGCGTTGGGTTGTCCACTCAGGTTGATTGTAAGGGCCCACCGGCGTTGTTTGCCGGAGCGCGTCTTCATCGACACCGCTCGCCCGAACTTCAATGCCAGTAGTTTCGGTCGTGTTCTGGGCTTGGAGATAATCCGACGAGACTAGGACTAGGCTGAGAATGCTGGCTGCGAGAGCCGCGCCGTGACTACCTCGTGCATGGGTCGTTCGTTCGACAAGGTTGGGTGTCATTGCCCAAAGGCTATCAGCAGGCGTCTTGTCCTGCTGCCGTTGGGTTGCGAACTTTTAGCGCTGAATTGCGTCCGCGTTTGCCCGGGTGTAAGCCGGTTGTCCCGCGCGAACACGACGCGCGTTTTTCATCCCCTGAAAGGATTTGGGTAGCGGTAGTTAGCTGCGCGTATGGCAGCTTCTAAGCCTTTGCCAATTTCAGAAGCGTATCGCGGAACGGATATTTATTCGTTCGGTTGTTAAGCTGATCCTCAACGCTCCGCGAGCAGCTTAATCGGGTGAATCTCCCAGGCTTTGGTCGGGCGCAAACTTTCCGGGCCGACGTTGTTCGGGAAGCGGTGTTCGCCGTCCCAGAGAAGCGAGCCGGTCACGAACACGGGCACGGGCGGCTTGAAAAGGCCGTTTATGTTCTGATGGTTCGCCAGAATGTTCCGGATATCTGTGCGGCGTTGCGGGAAAGGACTCAAGGTCGGGTGCGCCGGCGGCAGACCGGAGACTTCGCTGTTCATGAAGATGGTGGCCGAGGTCAGTTGGGCCGTGCTGCCGAGGATCACGTGGAAATCGCGATCGCTTTCGCTCGCCACCCAATAAATAAACGCGGGCACTTTCACGGTCCGTTTCTCCGACGCGATCCGGGCCGTGTCGGCCTTCACTAGCAGTGTCGGGAATTGTTGCGACATCGTGCTGTCCTGCGGCAACGGGCCCAGGAGCGAGTCGAGTGTGGCAACACTCTTGACCGCGCCCGATGAAAAGGAAGTCTTGGCCGTCTTGCGATACACCCCGGAAAAGACATCGGGCGGCGGAGTGGGAGTCGCTTTGGCAAAAGGGCGAAAGAGGAAGAAGCGCGCCCCTTCCACAGGCTCACCGCGATTAATCTGAAGCGTTCCCGCGCGAGCCTTGGCCAACAGCGCGGCGTATCGCTTCGGCTGCGGGACTCCGCCGGCCCCCCGCGCCGATGACGACCCGAAGGCAAGCGAAATCAGGACAATCGTGAACGCGATGCGGGCAGCGTAACGAAGAGGAGGAAACATTTTCATTTTCCCATGATGCGCCTGCGCTGCGCGAAATTTCAAGCCATTCCGTTGATCTGCTTACCAGGGCTTACTGAACGCAGCGACCAGCAACGTCACGGCTGCGGCAATCACGAGCATCGTACCAAGCACAAACAACGGCGCACCAAAGTAACGAGTGCCCATCAGCGCAAGCAAAACCAAAGGCAGCGTTGCGACAGTTACAACAGTCGCGCGGACGACGATTTGCGCCCACCGGGCGGAAGCCGCCGAATGCGGCGCCGCATAAAACGTCAGGTACCCAGGGGGAGGAGGAAAAGGCCGACGATGATATGATTCAGAAGCATTGGTGGCGTGAGTTGAGCAGCCGCGTCAGGTGGAGTTAGATGCTGCATCAACTGCGAGATGCGGCGTCGCCCAGAGGTGCACCAGGCCGAGCAAAACGAGGAGCAGGCCACTCCCCCGGAGCAAACGAATGTGAGTAGACCGGGACGTAGTCCAATTCGTTAAAGGGGCATTATGAAATCACATCTTCGGAAATCTCACAAACAGAAACCCCGCCGGGGAGAAGCGGGCGGGCTTTCGCGTTAACCTAACCGCGTTGTTGTCTCGCTTTACGGAATTGGAACGAACCCTACCTGGGTGACGATCTTCTGTCCGCCGCCACTGATGGTGAAATCGAGGAATTGCTTGGCCAACCCGCTTGGGTCGCCGTTGGTATAATAGAAGGTGGGGCGCGCATAGGGGTAGGTCTTGGCGTGCACGGTTTGGACCGATGGCAGCACGCCATCGATGGACACTACCTTAATGCCGCCCGCCTTGGTGTAGGCCAGGCCAACATAACCGACGCCATTCGCATTCTTGCCCACCTCCGCTGCGATCTGCTCGTTGCCAGCCATCTTTTGTGAGCCGCCCGCGTAGTCGCGCTTCTTCATCGCGAGCTCCTTGAAGTCGGAGTAGGTGCCAGACGAAGTGTTCCGGGTGTAGACGGAAATCTTGCCGCCGGACCCTCCCACCGCGCTCCAGTCCGCCACCTCACCGGTGAAGATCTGCTCGACCTGTTTCTTGGTCAGGCTCTTTATCGGGTTGGCTGAATTCACGATCACCGCGATGCCGTCGTAGGCCACGATGGTCGGCTTTAGGTGGACACCTTTGGCGGAAGCCGCGCCGACTTCTGCCGGTTTCGCGCGCCGGCTCGACATGCCGATCTGCGCGGTGCCATCGATGATCGCGGCGATGCCGGTGGTGGAACCTTCGGCCGCAATGTCGAAGGTGGTTCCAGGATGCTGCGCCTTAAACTGTTCCGCGAGCTGCGGCACGAGTTTCGCGCCGAGGGTGTCGGAGCCTTTGATGACGAGCTTCTCGGCGCGGACTTCCGTCGAAACGAAGGCGAGCCCGAGCGCGATGGCAAGATAAGTGATTTTCATGATTTTAATTGCTGTCTGACTTTGGTTTTTGAAACGTTTAGAACTTCACGTTCAGGTCCGCCTGAAAGATCTGATATCTTCTGAGCGGGTTAAGGGTGAACGCGTCGCCCGTGCCGCCCGTCCCGAGGTCGTGATCGATCTGCCGGCCGTAGCCGTAGGTGAGGTTGAAGGTCACCGCGTCGCTCAGCGCATAGCCTCCCTTGAGCGCGAAGCCTTCCATATTGACGCGGCTGTCGTAGAGGTCGGAATCGACCAGGTTCGGATCGACTGCGAACTGCTCGACGTGCTGGTAGAAGCCTTCCAGCTGCCAGTCGTGCTTCGCCTTGATCTTCCCGATGCCAAGACCGACTTGATAAGCGTAGCGCTGGTCTCCCTTGTTCGGGTGACCGGCAGCGGTGGCACGGGCATCAGCCTCCAGGTTCGTCGCGAAGTCACTGAAAACGCGCATGGGGAGTTCGCCAAATTTCCAGCCAAACTCCGCTGGCATGTCAAAAACAAGCAGGCTGTTAATGCCCGTTTGATTGCGCGCGACGATCACCGGCGGGACCGCGTTGTTGCGGAAATTCGGATCGCCCGAGAAGAAGACGTTAAAGGAATCTCCGGCACCGGTGTAGTTGTAGAGCGTCGGCGCGAATTGGAAGTAGATGTCTTTCGTGAAATTGATCTTGGCGCCAATCTGCCACGCCAGCATGTAGGCATCCGTGTTCGGGATCAGCCTGCCTCCAGTGACCGAGCGCGGACCGAGGGGATCTTCCGGATTCGAATCGTCGTAAACGAACTGCGCGAAGTTCGCGAAGACATCGATAGTCATTTTGGTAGGCTCCGAGGTAACAGCCGCCGCGCTCTTTCCGTCCTTGCTGTAGTCAGCCGCGGCCGTGGTCTGGCCGCCGCCGAATGAGAGGTTGAAGGTATGTTTCCATTGTTCCGCGATTCCCTCCGGGTTGATGTCCGCGTCCCAAATCATCGACGTCGTGATGAGCGGATTGGGCATGCGTCCGGCGGTCAGCGTGATATCGCGGAATCCTTTGTAGCCCAGGTAGGCCTGACCGACATTGATTCCATCACTTCCCTTGGAGAACGGGCCGCCGCTGGCCTCGTCGCCAATCGTGACATTGGTCGAGCGCGAGTTTGCACTGGTTTCCAGGCGCAGGCCGAAAAACCAGTCGTCGGCGAGTGTGCCGCGCAGGCCGAGGCGCAAGCGGTAACGGGCGCGATTTCGCTGCGTGTTTTCGCCCGGACGGGTCAGCGTGTCGGGCGCGCCGGCCTCCGCAGTGCGGACTTCGTAGCGCAAGCGCGCGTCACCATATAACTCGATCTCGGTGATCGGCGTCGAGAGCTTGAGTTTGCCCGCCGCGGTGGACGCGACATCCCTCACCAGTTCGCCGCGCACTTCCTCCGCTTCCTGGTCGGTGATGAGGCGCTTCTTCACGAGCAAGTCGAGCAATGCGCCCGCGTCCTGCGCTCGCGCTGTGATCGCGCCGGCGATAAGGCTGGCGGCCATGGTGATTAACACGAATTTTTTCCGTAACATTTGTTCTCCTTGCTTCTGCGTTTGGGTTAAGGCCGCCGAGCGGTCAGCTCCGCGGCATTTAGGTGCAACGCGGTGGAAGCTAGAGAGCGATTGTTACGGACGTATGACGACGAGGTAACAGTTGCGTGAATTCGAGCGTGAACGCGGCCGAGAAGTCGCGTCGCCTCGGGAGACGCATCCTAATCAAGCGCTACCCCGCATAGATTCGAACTATGAATAACGCCTCCAAAGGGCGCTGTGTTACCGTTACACCACGGGGTATTTCGATCCTGTATTTCGGATGGCCGATCTTAAATTGAAACGGCCGCCGAACGCTACCAATCCTTAGATCGCAAATTGCAATTCGCAATTCGCAATTCAACTCGCCCGGGCAGACCGAGGGCCCGCCGGGCTACGATTGCGGAGGCGGCGCCGGAAGACGAATGTCAACGGTCGTGCCGCTGCCCTGCACGCTGCTGATGGAGATTTTTCCGTCGTGCGCCGTCACGACCGACTTCGCGATTGCCATCCCGAGACCCGTGCCGTGCGATTTCCCGTGCGTGACGAAAGGTTCGAAAAGCTTTGGCAGGATGTCCGCCGGAATTCCGACGCCGGTGTCGGAGATTCGAATGACGACCTGATTGTCGACGAGGTCGGTGCTGATCGTGAGAATGCCCCCACTGGGCATCGCTTCCCGCGCGTTCTTGATCAGGTTGCAGAGCACGCGAATGAACCGGCTCAGATCAACGGCCACGTTCCCGTCGTAGCGAATATTCTTGGCGAACTGAATGTTCTGGCCCGGAAGGAGGCGAAGCGCCTGCTGGTTCAACTCGTCGAGTAAGCGCCAGATGGAAATCGTCTCGCAAGAGAGCGAGGTGGAGCCCCGTGCGTAATCGAGCAGCTCCTGCGTCATGGCCAGCATCCCATCGACGGCTTTATCCGTCATCGCGGTCAGCTCGAGCAGGCGAGGATCCTTGCTTTCACCGGCGATCAAATCCGTGCAGCAGCGGATGATGCAGATCGGGTTCTTCAGATCGTGAATAATGGAATTGGCCATCGAGCCGACCAGACTGAGCCGCTCCGTCCGCATCACTTCGGTGATGAAGTGCGAATTCACGGTGCGCAGCCGCTCGGAAACCGAGCGCAGAAAATTCATGTGCAAACGGCTGGGAGCGAGCTCGAGAATGTGCTGGAAGGTCGATTCGTTGACGGTGCCGAGGAGCGTCGGCTCAGCGGCCGTGGCCATGGCAGAACGCGGCTCCCCATCGAGCAGCGCCATTTCGCCGAAAAAATTTCCCGATTGGATAAACCCGAGGGTCTCCTGCTGACCGCCCCGCCCGGACTTCGAAATCTTCACGGACCCTTCGCCGACGAGATAAAGCAAATCCCCCGGATCGCCCTCGCGGAAAATGACCTCGCCAGCGCGTAACTGAACGAGGTGAACATCGGGCGCAATTTCATCGAGCAAATTGGATTCGATGCCTTCGAAGAGGCGATTCTGCGCTAACTGATCGAAGGCCCTGGCGAGAGAAGAACTCATAGCGGGTTATTAGAACGAGGAGGCCATGGCGCCGCCGGCACAGCCCGCCCGGGACATTTTCACGCTTTCGAGGATGGCCTGAATATTTGCGACCAGTTCGCTCGGCCGATGTGGTTTGCGCAGAAAACCTGCCAGCCCGGCGCCGAGCATCCGATCGAGCCGTTCCTGGGCGATGAAACCCGTGCTCAGGAGAACCACGACGTCCGGGCGAATGCTTCGCAGACGGCCAAGAGTCTCTTCGCCGTCCATGAAGGGCATGGAGAGATCGAGCAGAATGAGATCGAAGTGGCGCGGGCGTTTGCGGAAAAGGTCGAGACACTCAAAACCTGATTGCGCGGTCACGACTTCAAAAGCGGCCTCGGAAAGAATGCGTTTGGCGAGAACGAGCGCCATCGGCTCGTCATCCACCACCAAGACCGATCGCCGCTTTTTTGCGAGCGAAGGCGCGGTGGTATTCTTCGGTTTGGCGAAAGCAGCCAGCTCCGGATGGAATAAAACCTTCTTGTCCGAACCACCAGCATGCTCGACCAGCTGCGCCGTCACTTTGGCCGCGCGATCTACGCTGGTGCGAAGCATGTCGAAATACTTTTGCGACCCGTCATTGCCATCCCAGATGTTCTCGATGGCCGCGCTCGTGCCGGAAATGATTTCCAGCAGATTGTTCAACTCGCTCGCGACGGCGTCCGGTGGCCCGGCCGGGGCGGCACTTTCGGAGGGGTCGTTATTCATGAAAAATGACGTTAGGACTC
>JBEEHC010000128.1:0-19425 GCA_041167205.1 Verrucomicrobiota bacterium | reverse complement strand
GGTGTTGGAATGCCTGGAAATGTGTAACTGGCAATGCGCGTGTGCCAATTGAATGTGCCGTCTGCCGCCAGGTACTGGCCGATGAACCAAAATGTCATATCGTTCAACGGGTCGATCTGCATGGTAGTGTAATCGCCCCACCGGGTGAGAGGTGTTCCTGCGCCGAAGGTCGTTTGCGATCCGGTCCCGGTTATTACCGTAGACTCGGCCTGCATGGTGTTTACGGGATCGGTGAGTAAGCGACCACTAACGGCGATAGACGGTTTCACGCCCGTGCCCGCGTTGACGACGCTATACCCCATCAGGATGTTGCCGGCGCCATCCATTGCCACTGAACCCATCCAGCGATCACCGGCTGCACCGGGATCAAACGTTGCGTTCTGGAATAGGCTCGGTGCGGCGGAAAACGGTGAGCGAATTTCATACCATCGCATGGCAGAGCTTCGCGCACCTGCGCCATCGGGATCGACTGACTGAGTTACGAGCAAGCTATCCACGCCGGCGCGGTTGCGATAGACGAGGCGATACATCAGACGGTCCGCCAGAGTATCTAACTTAGTCGTAGTACCGGGTTGAGCAACGCAGGCACCGGCGGCGCCGTTGCAAGCGCGAGTGGTAGATGGGAGGGGGATTTCGATGAAACTGCCTAACGCGCCACCAAACCCGTCGGTAAGGGTGACGGTGCTAGTCGTAAAATTCGGCTTGAGCTTAAGGATGCGCAGCGCCGGAGCGGTGGACTGTCGCATAAAAATTCCTCCTTGTGTCAAGTCTGTCGGCAGCGTAGTTCCGTCCAGGTCGGCAGGTAGAAATCCGCCGCCGCCGCCGTAGAAATTTACGGGGGCGCAAAGTGTTGTTGCGGAGGGATCGCCCGCCAGCATTTTAGTCCGGTCGGAAGCGCAAAGGGCAACGCCCGTATTAGCCCCTGCGGGTGAACCGCCGAACATGTTATACGAGGTGTAGTAGGCATCAGGCCAAACGCCGAGCTTGCCATAGTCATTAAAGCCGCTCGGACTCGTGGAACTAAAAGTGATGGTATAGCGATTGTAGGCGCCGAGCGGGCTGTTGGTCGTCGAGACGGCGATGCACTGAAGGTAGGGGGAGATCGGGTTGCCGCTGCCATCTACATTAAACGCAAACTGGCTGAGAAACCAGCGATCGGCCAAGCGGTCATATTGCAGAATCGGATCGCCTCGATTTGTCGTCTCGCAGACGTTACCCAACCCTGTAAAAAGCGTGTTGCCATTAACAAAGCCATTTCCGGGCAGCAGTTTGGTTCCAAGTTTGTCAAAAACTGCGTATTGGGTATTTACCCAGGCCACGATGTGGTTCGGTCCGACAGCGAGTGTCGTGTCCGGCGGTGCGCCCGCAATAACGAAGCCTGGCATTCCCAATCCCGGTCCCTCGAAGCTCGTCCCTGGCACCGCGGCCAGCGGTGCCGTCACGCTTGTCTGAATCAGTGCGGTGGGAGAGTTCTCATTTCGTATTGTTTCGGGCTCTTCGTGCAATTCCTCCATTTCGCTCTCCTGGAGCATTCCGTTCTCTTTGGTCACCTTTGGGAGGTTCTGGCGAGCGAGTTCGTACAACGCAGCCGAGACGCCATAATATTGCATGGGAAGCACAACCGTTTCTCCCTGCCCCTGACTTGCGTTCCCCGTCGAAGAGCCGCGGACAGGTAGCTGTCCTGAAACCGCTCCTCCGATCAGCAGTGCGATCGAGATCACGCAAAAGCAGAGGAACAACTTCCGGTTCGATAAGGAACGGTAAACGATTTTCATGTCTTGCTTTCTCTAAATGGCGCGGCGGTTCGAGAGTAAAGGAGTGGATCGCGCCGTTGCTCTGCAAACGGGCTGCAGCACGGATCCCAGGCAGCAATTCCTATTCCGCCTGGTCGATCACTCGTGGGTGTCGAGTCAGATGATGTGCAGACTTCCCGGCGCCACGATCAGCCGAAACGCCGAGGACAAACCTTCGCGTGCTGGGTCAGCGCCGGCTAAGATGCAGCCGAAGTCGTCGAGTTGCTGCTCTTTATTCGGCGTTCCCGCCCGTTGGGCTAATCGAGTTGATAATTCCGCCCATATCCTTGTCGTGCGCCTTATCCACCTCCACTGATTCCGCGCCCATGAGCACGAAATAGTTGCCTTTCGCAGGCGCAAACCCGGCGAGTGATATCACCATTGCGACTCCCTCCGTTTGGCCATGCGCGTTGAGACCCATTAACTTCACCTTGTTGGCGGTCATCATCTCTTTGACCTCGCCCACTTTCAGGTCCTTCAATTTCGCGCCCTCGCCCATCGTCTCCGCGAGTTTTGGCAGGTAGGTCTTCAGGTCGTCGTCGCTGGTGATGTTCTTCGCAGCAATGATCGAGAAGCTGAACTTCGAGCCGTCTCCTGCCACGCAATCGAGATTGCCGTCCTTGTCCGCCTTGGCCGTCCAACCATCGGGAAGCGTGATGCTGAAGGCGGGATCTTTCTCGGGGTATTTGATCGTCTTGGCGCTAAGACTAAGAGATGTGGCGAGGAGCAAGCTTGTCAGAGTAACTAGGGTTTTCATTTTTGGTAACGTTTGGCGAAGGATGACGTAATCGCGTTGTTTTAGTCAAGAGAACGGGAGGCTGTCGAGGTTAATTTTGTTAGGAGCCGCTGACCGCCGCACGGGCGACATAAACGGTGCTGGCTGCAGTGCAGTCCAAGAGCGGATTGTGGAACTGGACGATATGCGCTCTGGAACTCCCGAACGCCAGATCGAGCGCTTGCAGAAATTCCTCCTCCGGCGGGTCATCGGACCACATGGCGAAGACGCCGCCGGGATGCAGATGAGCCGCCAGCCGGCGCAGTGCATTGTCCTCATAGAACGTTCCGTGACGCGGGTGGAGGAGGGCGCGCGGTGAGTGATCGATGTCCAAGAGAACAGCGTGAAACCGTCGGCCAGGGTTTTCGGGATCGAGTGCTGCGGAGTCCGCCAGCTGAAAGAAGTCGCCGTGCAGGAATCGGCAGCGCGGATCCGAGGTCAGTTGCTTTCCCAGAGGAACCAGGCCGCGGCGATGCCAGTCAATCACCGGCAACAAGGCATCGATGACGAGGACAGATTTGACCGATGGATTCTCGAGGGCGGCGCGCGCCGTGTAACCCAGCCCCAGACCGCCCACCACGACGTCCAGCTCACCAGCCTCCAATTCGGCCAGGGCCAGTTCCGCAAGTGCGATCTCCACTTTGGTGAACAAGCTGGACATGAGAAAGCTGTCCCCCAGCTTGATCTCGAAGATCTCCCTGCCTGCGAGGGAAACCATGCGCCTGCGCCGCAAGATCAGCGCGCCAAGTTCTGTCTCCTGGTAGTCAAGCTCTTCGAAGTCGACACTCATGGACTAAGGGACATTGCGGTAAGTGTGAGATGTCTAAAAAAAGCTTCGAGGCTAGAAAAGGTAAACAAGAGACGAAGCGGACCACGACGAAGAATGTGGAGGCGATCTCCAGCACGCAAGTAGAAAGGCGGCCGATCGGGCGAACGGACTCTCATGCAGGTGGTCGCGACCGGTTAGGGCGTGGCCCTGTTACCCGATCAGGCGAACAAGCTTCCACCCGAGAACGCAGTCTTCCGTCCGTTGACGCCCAGAGTCATGACTGAATCGTGCCTCGTCTGGAAGGGCAATAATAATCCTTCCAGCGCATTGAAAGCTTACATCAATATCGTGAGTGATCGCGGCACTCGCATGCGGTGAGAGTTCGCGTCGGAGGTTACTCCTGGCCATAGGAAGCAGGTGGTGTCGGACCCGCGACGACGAGCCCAGCCAGGAGAAAAGTGAACGCGGCCGAGAAAAGACAGTAACGGCAGAACGCGTGCAGCACGAATGCTTGAACGTAAAGCAGCCACAACGTCATCGCGAACATCGCCCACACGGTCAAAGCGAACAATCCGCGCGCGCGGTTGTAGCCGAATCCGGCCAGGGTCGCGAAGCTGAACGCGGCGAAATAACCGAAAATCCCTATGATTGCCACGGGGACTCCAGCTATTTTCGCATACCCGCTGCCCAGCACCTCGAAGCAACCCGTGGATCCGCCGCAGGCCGCGGTCTCACCGGTCAGGGCGAGCACGGTCAGGTAAGTCGCATCAGCCAGTCCGGCTAATGAGATGACTGCCGCAATCGTGTTGAGAATAATTCCGACGCGCGATCCCTCTGCTTGGGTTTGTTTCATTGCTTTGGTTTTCACAGGCATTAATCAGGGAAGCGACTTCGGCTGCACGACCCCATCGACGGTTCCGCGCCGTAAATGCTTGTTTAACATGCCTGAGAAGACGATGATAGTAGGATGATTGCCAGAAATTTCGCCTGTTGCGCCTCAGAAAAATTGGCTTGGCATAGTTTAAGAATATTGGCTTTCCGCAGTCTACGAGTTCGTATCCTGCTGCTATCGATCGTATGCGGCCTGCTGCTCGGGGGATGCGTCGGCCGGACGATTCGCAGTACCATGCACGGATCGATGACGACGCAGTTTATTTCGAACCCTCCTGGTGCGCGCATCGAGGTCAACGGCGATTATGTTGGCAATGCACCATTGAGCTACACATGGCCGTGGAAATACCGTGACGCTCGGACTTTCTCGACAAAGTTACAATCCGAGCGTTGCCGTCAGGACCAGGACAGTTCGCGCAAAGAAAATTTTTTGATAGCGGCTGGAATCTATCGGCAATCCCTTCCCGCATTTATTTTGACATGCATGCGCCGGCGCCTCCACCGAGGGAGGACGAGCACGATTAGTGTCGGCTTTAACTGCCGGGAGATTCAAGCAGGAAGGACGGTCCGGATTCGGAGTATTTGGCGGCGGCTACGCTGAACTTTTCATCCGAACCGCGCGTCAAATCGGAGGCGATATCGCTGGTCTGCTGAATGCATTCTAATCATCGGCCGGTGCTTCCCGTGCCACTGCGTCGCAGCGTGGAAATCCTGGCACGTCAAAATTAGGTGCTCTCGTCGCCAATACCGGACTTACGGCCGGGCAACCATGGTCCGGATGGCATTAAAATTCCCGTGCGCGGGAACCATCGCGACGGCGGGCAACGAATACTAGGCGGTTACGTTGCCAATCTAAACAAGACGATAACGAAAAGTCGTCGCTGCCCTGCAAGGAGAATCCACCATGCAAAAAAAATCCGCTTCCGAATCCGGCGCTTTCAATCCGCGCATCTTCCTGGCCTTCCTTCTGTGCTCAGCAGGAGCGATGCTCGCCGTGCTCAGTTTTGCGGCGCCGGCGACTGCGCCGGAGGTTCCTCTCGCGCCCACCGTAATTCCGCCGACGTTCGGACATCCGATCATCAGCGGCATCGGCGGCACCGGTTTCGAGCAGGATCTGCGGCTCGATCCTTCGAATGCAACTCGCGTCTACACCAGTGCCCCCGGGACGGCTTCCGCCAACACCAGTTGGATTTGGCGCTCGCTCGATACCGGTAAGACCTTCAAATGGGTTCCCGGCGCGACCGCTCTGGAAGGCAAAGTCACCACCTGCAACGGTGGTGGCGATACCGAGCTGGGCGTGGACTCGGCCGGGCATCTTTACTTTAACGACCTGACACTCGCGAACTTCAGCACCGCCCGTTCCGACGATCAGGGCGCGACCTTCACATGCAGCAACACGGGAGTGCCCGACACCGCGGTCGATCGTCAGTGGTATACGATCGACGGCGATCCGACGAACGGCGGGAGCATCTACCTGGCCAACGACGAGATAGGGCCGGGCGGAGCGATGTGCGGAAGCAGCACCGGCAACAACGTGCTCGTGATGTATCGCTCGCCGGTCAACGGTCTTGGCGCGACCGCGGGAATTACGTTCGGCCCAGCTAATAAAGTTACCGCTCCGCTTTCGTGCGACGAGGCTATTATGGGTAACAACGAGCTCAGTCCCGTGGCCACCACTTTGGGGCAGCCCGATGGCCTGGGCGGATTTGCCACTCTCCCCACACCGGTGAAGCACGTCTACGTGATCCACGATAACGCGCAACTGAACAAGATCCTGGTTGGCCGTTGTTTTCCGGTCGCCTTTGGCGCGCCCGTGCCTAATGTCAGCGATCCTAGCGGACTGAACTGCACCGACATCGTCGTGGCGGACCTGGGCGCCGGCTTCAAGACCGGCGGGGACTTTCCGACCATGGCGATCGATAACGCTGGCAACCTCTACACGGTATGGGAACAGGCGCCCATCGACGCGAGCGGCGCCATCATCGGCGACACGGTGCTTAAGTATTCTTATTCGACCAACCAGGGGAATACCTGGGCGACGCCGATCCCAATCGCCACGTCAGGCTCACCGGTCGGTGTCCTGCACACCAATGTCTTTGCCTGGATGGTCGCGGGCGATAATGGACGCGTGAACATCGCCTGGTATGGGACACCGGGCGCGCCAACCTTCCCTTCCAGTGGTCCCGACTCCTGTCCTGCCACCTGCGATTGGAGCTTGTGGATGGTCCAGACCTTGAACGGTCATGATGCTGTTCCAACCTTCACCGCGCCGATCCAGGCGAGCTCGCACTTCATCCATCGCGGTAGCATCCAGACACTCATGGGCGGACAGACCGGCGACCGCTCGTTAGGCGACTTTCTGCAAATCCGGATGGGTGCTCTCGGGGAGGCGCAAATCAGTTACGCTGACTCCAATAATATTACCGAAGCCTTTGACCCGCACGGGATGTTCGTCCGGCAGAACAGCGGCGACGGGTTGTTGGTGGCCAGCTCGCCCGTGAACATTCCGGGTTTGACACCGTTCAACAGCATGTCCGACCCAAGCGGCGACGGGAAGTACGAGGTAAACGGAACGAGCAGTGCGAACATGCCCCAGCTTGATATCCTTAACTCTAGCATCACCAAGGTAACAACGGCGCCCTGCTCGACCGCTGACCCTTGTTACAAAATCGTGATGCAAGTGAACGACTTAAGTCTCGCGCCCACTACCGCTCAGGATCCGGATCCCGACCTGGTCTGGTCGACGCAATGGCTTGTGCCATCCACGACCGACTCTAATGGCGGAAAGAATTTCCATGCTTATGCCGAATCGACGAACGGCGGTCCGCTGCAATGCTTTACCGGCGAGAACGCGGCGCTCATCGTAGGTGGCGGCGTGACCATGACCTACCCCGGTGGAGCCGCGGCCTTGCCCGCCGCGAACTGCCAGTCAACGCTGGGCCCGAATGGGACGATTACCATTTACGTTCCGCTCTCCAGTGTGATGGAGCCCGGGGCGATCGATAGCCGATTACATGAGGTCACCGCCAGTACCATGACGCTCCAGCAAGCAGCCAACTCCGTTCCTCCTTTTGGTGGGCTAGGTGGTTCGCTTTTCAACCTAATCGACGTTGTCCAGGGATACGTCTTCGAACCGTCGGGGGCTCCCCCAACACCGACACCTACGCCCACCGCCACGATCAATCCTACGGCAACTCCTAGTGCCACGGCGACGCCTAGCGCCACGGCGACGATCAACCCAACTGCCACACCCAGTGCCACGGCGACGATTAATCCGACGGCAACTCCTAGCGCCACGGCAACGATCAATCCAACGGCTACGCCCAGTGCCACTGCGACCATTAATCCGACGGCAACTCCTAGCGCCACGGCGACGATTAACCCAACGGCTACGCCCAGTGCCACGGCGACGATTAACCCGTCGCCGACCGGAACTCCAACTGCGACACCTACCCCCCCTTCAACGCCTACGCCCACTCCTTCCGGCACACCCGCCAACCTTCAGTTGATGAATATCTCGGGCCGCGTCTTAGTACAGACCGGCGATAAGGTAGGCATTGGTGGGTTCATTGTAAAAGGCAGCGGTTTCAAGCGCGTCATCGCTCGCGCCATAGGACCTTCCTTGGCGACAACTGGGATCCAAGGTACTTTGCAGGATCCATTTCTGGAACTCCACGACAGCAACGGTGCGGTCAGAACCAATGACAATTGGCGCAGCTCTCAGGAAGCTGAAATTCAGGCGACCGGTCTCGCCCCGACCGACAATCGCGAATCGGCGATTATCGTGACGGTGCCTGCCGGCGCCTATACGGCCATTATTCGTGGCGCTGACGGCGGCACGGGCGTCGGTCTGATCGAGATCTACGATCTGGGAACCCCGTTTGCGAATGAGCCCGAAACTAAGATCGAGGAATTCGACCCAACAATCGTGAGTGAGCTCGGAAACCTCTCGGTTCGGGCCGACGTCCGCACGGATAATAACGTCTTGATCGATGGAATAATCCTGCGTGGCGACATTCCGAAACGGGTGCTCTTCCGTGCCCTGGGTCCGTCGCTGCAGGCCAGTGGTGTGCCGGCCCCACTCCAGAATCCGACGCTCGAATTACATGATGGAAACGGGGCTCTTCTCACGAGTAACGACGACTGGATAATTGCGTCCAACATGGCGTAAATTAAAGCGACCGGTCTGGCGCCTGCCGATGATCATGAGTCCGCGATTCTCCTGACGCTCCCGCCCGGCAATTACACGACCATAATGCGCGGAGTGAATCGCACGACCGGCATCGGATTGAGCGAAACCTACAAACTCGATAATTAGCATTCCATGATTTCTCGAACCGCGGATTAGTGGAAGGATTATCGGTCGGTTTCAGTACTGCGGTTTGTATCCAAGCTCCGTATTTGGTTGAAGCGCCTACTACGCTGTGCCCTCGCTTTGCTGAGGGTGTGCTTGACCAAGGCCATGCCACAGAGGTAGAGAGCTGAATGAAACGCGCCGTTTCATCAGCCCTGGACCGTTTGCCTCCCTGGGTCGGCAGCTTCTGTGTGTTTTTGATTCTCCTCGGGATTGCATTCCGATCAGCCTGGCTGGCGTCGCACGATCTCGCATGGCCCTACGACTACGATCTTTTTCGCGATGCGGCTTTCGCCCAAACAATTATTCATGGCAATTTCCCGGCAGACGCTTACTACGCCGGCGAACAGAACTGGTACAATCCTTTGGGACCCGCAGTTATCGGTGGCATCGCCCGCCTTTTCGCTCTCGAACCGATAGAAGCATATGCTCACCACGGCGCCATCATCGCCTTGGCAGTGCCGCTCGCGATTTTTGTGCTGGCAGTCACATTGTTTGGCCGATGGGCGGGGTTAGCATCGCTCTTTGCCTTCTTGTTCCTGGGTCCTAACGACCTTCCATCCTGGGCTGCACCCTCCTATTCGCCGTGGTTATTCGCAAACCTGCTCTCACTTGTCCCGTTTGCCCTTACCGTAACAGCGGCACTTCGCGCTGGCCAAACCGGCCAGCCTCGCATCTGGGCCGCGTGTGGTGTGTTGCTCGGTGTGACATTCCTGACGCATACCGCCGCGGCCATGGTCGCGGGACCTATCGCTCTCGTGTTGGCTTGGGAACGCGGGAAGACAAGCACGGTCGCATTGCGTTGGGGATTGGTTTTGGTTCCAGCACTTCTAGTGAGCGCCCCGTTTTTGGCGACGATTCTTGGGCATTATGGCCTCCAGATCAAGAATACCGGCCCCCAGGACTTTATTTGGGACGAAACGGATCTGCACCGCATCACCGAATTGCTTTTGGGGGCCTTAAACGTACGAAACGCGATCGCTTTGCTCGGATTCGTCCTGCTCTTTAGGAATCCAGCCATGAGAGCTGCACGGTCCGCGTTGATAACGTGGCTGGCGGTATGCGTGGTCATGCTGGCCCATGGCTATGCGCGGCAGGCCTGGCCCGATGCGCACCTGCCAGGCATCGTGCCCCCTTTTCACTGGTTATTTCACCTGCGGCTCGCCCGAGCGCTCTTGCTCGGTTACGGACTATACTGCGCCGTTGACGCCGCCACGTCGCTGCTCGCCCGATGGCGGAAAATTCCGGCTCCAATCGCGCTTCTCGTTACCCTCAGCATTCTCTTGCTGTTCCAGACCCGTTCATTTGCCCGCCGCTTCGACTTCGAGCAGGCGCGAAATTTGTCTTTGCAATACGCCGCCGTGCCAGGATTCGCCGAAACGATTGCCTGGCTGCGCCGCGAGACGCCATCCGACGCAGTCGTTCTCGCGTCATCGCATGATGCGCTCATCATCCTCGGGGCGGCGGCACGGAAGACGGTGGTGATCGACCGGAATTTCTCTAATCCCTATGTTCCATTTGAACCGCGTGCCTCTGCCGCCGCAGATATGGGTGTGAGCCTGGCAAACCATGATCGAGAGAACTTTCTTACCACCGCCGCGAAGTACAGCGTTTCCTATGTGCTGCTCGATGACGCTTCGCCGGCGTTTGCCGACCAGTGTTTGACGGCGCCTTTCGTGGCGCTTGTCTTCGCGCGCGGCCACTATGCCGTCCTCCGGGTCGCGCGGTAGGAAGATTGGCCCCGCCTGAGGCGAATTGTGGAGGTATGGGGATTCGAACCCCAGGCCTCGTCATTGCGAACGACGCGCTCTACCAACTGAGCTATACCCCCGAGAAGAGACGAAGATTATCACGGGCAGAGAAAATTTCATCAAGCATTCTTGGGTGCATGAAAGCGTGCATTTTCCGCGGAGCGATAATGACGGCGGGAATCTCAGCGACCCCGCCCGCAGTTAGGGTGCGCCGCGGTCGTAGACTTCCACAACGCCCACGCCAGTTCCATTGTTCGATCCCGCGAGCAGTGCCGTGTAAGGACCCGGCGGAAGCGTTGCGGCTATTCCAGACTCCAACGGGTTTGTTGGCGCCAGACCCGCAGCTGTTAATTCCGCGGCTTGAGCCGGATCATCCTGCCAGTCGTTATTCGCAACGAGGAGCGCTCCATTGTTGTCGCGCAGCTCCAGCGTCGGGTTCGCCAGTGCCCCCGGCACCCCAAAGCCGGTCAGACTGGGGCCGATGCCGCGGACGACGATCCTGTCGTTGCCGCTGTGGTTGCCCAGGATGAAACCCGCAATGACGATGTCGTCACCTGTGCTGACAAAGGCCCGCGTGCTAATGTTGGCCAGCTTTGCCGCAACGGCCTGATTGAGATCGTAGACTTCAATCAAAGCCACCCCTGTGGTGTTATTGTTACCCCGCACAACTGCAGTATAGCCTCCAGAACTCAAGCTCACATCGATCGCTGATTCGAGATTATTGCTTGGCGCAAGGCCGCTGGCCTGGATCAGAGCTTCCTGCACAGGATCGTCTCTCCAGTTATTGTTCGCGATAATGACAGCTCCGCCTGGACCGTGCAGCTCCAGGACCGGATCAGGCAGCGCATTGGGAATACCAAATTGGGTCAGGGAAGGTCCGATGGCTCGGAGAAGCACGTGTTTGGAGCCGGTTCCCGAGACGATGAAGCCGCCGATGCCAACATTGTCACCGGTTTGAACTCGCATCCTAGTCGAGAGGTTGACCGTCTGCGCCGCTGGAGTTGGAGTTGGCGGAGGGGTAGGCGTACTAGTGGGGCTCGGCGTCGTTGATGGTGTGGACGTGGCAGTTGGTGTTGCTGTAGGAGTTGCTGTGGCGGTGGCTGTTGGTGTCGCAGTTGGTGGAACTGTCGGTGTAGGTGTGGGCGTTGTGCTTGGTGTAGCTGTTGGAGTGGCCGTAGGTGTGGCTGTCGGAGTAACCGTAGGCGATGGCGTGGGTCCTCCGCTCTGGTAGGCGACGTAGATGGCGTTCCCGCCACCAGTGAATTGCACTCCAAACGCCACGTCGCCAAGACTGTTGATGCTTACCCCACCCATGAGAAATCCGACCACGCGCGGGCCGGCATCGGTCATCAAGGTGTCGTTGACTCCGGCTACTCGTTGAAAGGTAACGCCGTCGGTGACGAAGACTGAATCTCGAGGAGTCGCCTGATTATCGTTCCCCCGGAAGGCCACCAGTCCCATGTCGTTGATGGAGGGAGCGAAGAAGTCGATGCTGGTAAAACCGGCGCCGTCGCTGACGGTCGGGAACAGCGTCGTGGTCGTGCCATCAGAGATGACGATTCGGCGCGTTGAGGCAAGGGTGCTCGTTCGGGTAGTGAAGGCGACCCGATTGAAGTTGTTCATTGAGATGCCGTTGTCCATTGCGAAGAAGACCGGGCCCGCGTTGTTGTCACCCGACGCGACCAGAGTGGAGGTTCCATCGGAGTTCCAGACACGAAGCTCTTTGTAGGTCGGTGGCTGGAAGTTGATATTCGCCTCGGCCGCAATGCGGTTGTTGTTATTGAAGGCCGGTGCGAAGAGAAACGAATAGCGGCTGTTGGGATCGCCGGCTGTTTCGGTGACGTAGTTAGTGAAGGAGTTAGTCGTGAGGCTGTAGGTTCCGAGCGCCTGTGGGGTGTTAAATTTTACCCGCATGCCGATGAGACCGTTGTCGTTGATCTCCGGGTTGGTGTAGGAAGTGGCGCCCAGCGGTCCGCTCGTGACGTGGGTCGTCAGGCCAGAGACGTTATTGTAAAGGTACAGACCGTCATCGGCGGCGTTGGTGCTGGCCGCGCGCGGGAATGAAGCCTGGTTGCCCTGGTTCAAGAATGGATCGCTCAGAATGGCGTTGTTATCGTTCGTGTTGTAAACGACCGCGCCGCTCCCGTGGCCGCCAAACCAGAGTCCCGGACTGGTCGTCAGTCCGATCGTATTCACTTTCACGGCGACATTGCCGGCGTCGTTGAGATTCGCCGTGACGCTATTGAAGGTGGATCCATTTGGCAGGTTGAACGCCGTGCCGCCGGTGTCGGCGCGCGCTTGCAGCTGAATCTGATAAACGATCGGCAGGAAACTACCGGCGCCATCACTTCGATGAGGAACGATCGTTACCTGCTCCGTCATGCCCGAGCCCAATAAGATGAGAGCAGGAGTGACGAAAGTGACGGCAAGCGTAATTCTAATTTTGGCCATTGGTGGAAGAAGACGTCACGGCAGTTTCGCGGATTGGAATGAAGAATGCGAAACTTGAATGTCAAAATCGCCAAGAAATTCAATCGGGATCGAAGACGCGGCCTAAGAAGTTCTTGCGGGAATTAAATGCAAGTCACGCAAGCTAAGATACGCTTCACCGTTTCTTCTGCTTCGCGTTCACGCGCGGAACATGAAAAAGCTTGCACAGGACGCAATTTCCTCTTCCCTTTAGTCCATATGGAACCTGATCCGGGCAATAAGGCGGCGGACGCGATCGTTGGGAAGAAGTCGGTCGAGAATGCCGATCAGTGTCCTCGCGTGGCCGGCGTATCTCAAATGCCGGGATCTGAAGTGCAGGGGCGCGGGCGGGTCCGGAAACTGGTTCAGGATCCCTATTGCCTGGCCTTTGTCTTTGCGGACTTGCCTGATGATGGCTCGAACGTTGCCATCACCTGCCCGGTATCGGGACACACGTTCTACGCATCGGTCAGCGAGCGTTTGTAATCGTCCAGCTATTTCGCCTCGGTCCCAAAAACGCTCCAGTTCAGCGTTATGGAAATTATAAAAGTGGCCTGCGAACTGCTTCCGTTGAGCTATCAGTCTTCCGTGCATGAGCATGGCAGAAACCAAGGAAAAACAGCAATGTGCCTGGCACTTTATTTGGCAGCTTCGCAGCAATTACCGGTGATCGCCTGGGATGAGACGAACCCGGCCTTCCACGTAATCCGTTTGCCCCAAAGTGCGGAAAGCGTCCGCAAACATTTTCGATCCGAGTACGTCTACTATGCCGGCTCGGCGCAGGGTTGCTCCTGCGCGTTCAACTACGAGCATGAGTACGATTCCATCGTCGGGCTGAGGAACTACCTTCGTAACGCGCTCATTTGTGTAAGCGAAGTCGAGATGTTCGCTTGCCAGACCGGCGCCGAAGAGCAGGATACGCAACATGCCCTGACTACTTCTCCCGAGGGAATTGCTCTGGCCGAATTTTTCTTTAAGGACGGGCAGTACGTCGTGATTCGCCCGGGAAAAGACTCGCGACAGCGTGTGACGGAAGCAGAAAAATGCTGGCAGCGCGTGACGCAATCAGTTCCGCCGCCCAAGAGCAGGCAGGCCAGTCTTTTCACCGCAAAACGCGCGGACTTCAAGCCCCTCTGCGTCGGGTTGGGCTAGTCGCGTTTTCCCCTCAGGCGGCGGCGCCGAAGGCGAGGCCAAGCCCGTAAGTGACGAGGGCGACGATCACGCCGATCCACGTCATTTCGAGCCCGGACACCCACCACGAGCGAATCGTGATCAGCGATTTGACCGCGCCCACGACGAAGTGCGCGACCAGACTGATGCCGAAAGAAACGATCACCGCGTAAAGACCGCTCATGAAAAAGAACGGAATGATTGGAACAAAGGCGCCAATCGCGGTGGAGATGCCGGCGGAGAACGCCGAGATCCATGGATTTGGGAAACGATGTTCGGACAGGCCGAGTTCACTCTGAGCCATCGCTTGCACGAATTGTTCGGGCTGTTCGGCGAGACGCTCCGCCATGCGCTGCGATTCTTCCACGCTGAATCCCTGGAGTTGGTAGAAGAGGGCCATCTCCTCGATTTCTTCCTCGGGATTTTCTTCCACCTCGGCTCGCTCCCGCGACATTTCCGCCTCATAGACTTCGGCTTCGCTCTTCGCTGCGAGATAGGCGCCGGCTCCCATGGAAAGAGTCGAAGCCAGCATTCCGGCCAGGCCTGAAATGAGCACGTAATGCTGCTGGTTGTTGGTGGCGCCAGCCACGCCGGAAACAATTCCGAAGACCGCGCCGAGTCCATCGTTTGCGCCATAAATCGCGTCGGCCACCCAACTGCCGCCGCGCCCGTGCCAGCGCTCCCGTTTCAAGATTGCATCGAGTGCGGTTCTCGGGCCAGGCGGCGAAACCATCGCGTTCAGCGCGCGGGCATGTGCTTTCTCTTCGACGGCGCTCTCGCGCAGGAAATCCCGCACATCTTCTTCTCCAGCCAGGGCGCGATCCCGCTGGTCGCGAAACTCCGCTTCGTGCCGTTCCTCAGCTGCCTCCATCCGGCGGATGGCGATATCGGCGCCGGCCATTCTGTTCCACCAACGATTAAGGCGGCGGCGAATCGTATTCTCGAGAACCGGCGGTTCCGCGCCGAGATCCCGAAGTTTTTTCCCCCAACGTTGTGCGTGCCGTTCCTCCGCTTCCGCCATGCGGATCAAAATACCTTTGCGTTTTTCGTCCTGCTCGCGTGCCGCGAGATCGCGATAAGCCTGCGCCGTTTCCACTTCCGCGCGCCAATTGCGCTCGACCACCTCGATCGTCTCGTGACGATCTTTCGGTTCGTCCGATGGAGTGGCGGGTTTCATCTTGCGCAATCTGGCGCAGCCGTCGGGGCGGCGTTCGCTGACTTGGGTGACATTTGTTGCGCCGTAATTACAACCGCCACCGACCCGATAATCAACCCCGCGCCGAGCAGCGTGCGCATGGTCAAAGTCTCGCCTGCGAAGGCGGTGCCGAGCAAGACGGCCACAACCGGATTGATGTAAGCGTAGGTCGCCACTTTCGCGGGATCACAGTGTCGCAACAGAAAAATGTAAGCAGGAAAGCCGACCAGAGCGCCGATAACGACAAGATAAACAAACGCGCCCGCCGAAAGCAATGTGATGTGGCGCGGATCAAACCCGCGATACTCTCCAAACGCGATCCCCGCCAGAATGAGCAGGGCGCCGCCGCAAAGCATCTGCTGGCCGGCGGCTAGAAAGGGTGACGGCGCATTCTTTGCCCGTCGTGAGTAAAGCGACCCAGCCGACCAAATCAGCGACCCAAACAGCAAGATCGACATCCCCAAAGCGAGATGATTGTGGGGCGAATTCGATGAGTTCGTAAACGCGCTTCCGACTAGGAGGCCGACTCCGACAAAGCCGCCGATGAGTCCCAGCCAGACCATCGGTGTCGGACGCGGCGCCGCGCCCGTGATCCAACCAAGCAGGGCGATATAAATTGGGACTGTCGCGACGAGCAACGCGGCGAGGCCGGTTGGCACCCACTTCTCCGCGATGGTCACCCCGCCGTTTCCAAAGAGGAGCAGGCAAGCGCCGACAATGAGCGCGTCCCGCCACGTCGCCGGCTCAGGTTTCGGCGCGCCCTGAAAACGCGCGATCGCGAACATGATTATTCCAGCGAGAAAGAATCGCACACCCGCCATCAAGAATGGTGGAATCGACTGGATCGCGAAAAGAATGCCGAGATAGGTCGAGCCCCAGATGAGATAGAGAGCCGCAAAGGCCGCAAGGATCGCGATCTTTTTTGGCGGAGTGGCCACCAACTATCATGTCATGATGGCGATGTTCGCGCCAACGCGGCTCGGGATGCCGAGCGTAAGTCAATTGCGCCGCGGAGCGATCAACCGGTAAAGCAGCAGCAGCAGCATCGCACCGACGACCGAGCCGATGAAGCTAGCGGGCTGACCTGGTTCGTACCAGCCGATCTTCTGCCCAAGATAAGAGGCGAAAAATGCGCCGGCGATGCCGATCAGCATGGTGATGATGCATCCACCGGGATCTCGGCCGGGCATCAATAGCTTCGCAACGAAACCGATGACAAGACCGATAAACAAGATCCACAGAATTGAGTGAGCGCTGAAGTCCATGGCGAGCGATTTTGGAGAGTCGGCCGCGTTCGGTCAATCCTACAACTGGATCACCTGCGCGGATTTTATGTCGTCGCTGGCCCGGAGCTTCTCGAGCAACGCGGCATCCGGCGTCGTGTCGAGATTCAGGACGGTCAACGCGGTGCCGCCCGCCTGGTTCCGGCTGAGCGACATCGTCGCGATATTTACGCCGTGGTCGCCGAGCAACGTTCCGATTCGTCCGACGATTCCGGGGCGGTCCGTGTTCTCCAGGACGAGCACAACGCCGTGCGGACGCGCTTCTACCGGGCGGCTGTTCACATTCACGATCCGCGGCGTTGCCCCGAAAAATGCGCCCGCCACTGAGACGGTCTTGCCTTCCGCCACGGCGGAAAGCTCGAGCAGATCGGTGTAATCGCCGACCGCACTCAAGCGGGTCTCGGTGACTTTTATCCCAAGACTTTCCGCGAAAGCCGGCGCGTTCACCTCGTTGATCTCGCTGCCACCGGCGTGCTCCAGGAATCCTTTGAGCACGGACCGTGTGATCGCGGTGGTGTCGACTTCATTTACTTTTCCGCTGTAGTTGATGTTCAGGCGCTCGACCCGTTTCGGCGCGAGCTGGGAAAGAAAACGCGCGAGCTTTTCGCCGAAGCGCAGATGCGGTCCGACGACGGCGAGTGTTTTTGCGTCGAGATTCGGCAGGTTAATGGCGTTGCGAATGGTCCCGTCGAGGAGCGCGGCGCGAATCGACTGGGCGATCTCGAGGCCGACGCTTTCCTGCGCCTCGACCGTGGACGCGCCGAGATGCGGAGTGAGAACCAGGTTCGGCGCTTCTCGCAAGGGTGAGTCGAGCGGGAGCGGCTCCGTTTCAAAAACATCCAGAGCGGCCGCGGCCACGTTCCCCGAGGCCAACGCCTCGGCCAGCGCCGTTTCATCGATAAGGCCGCCGCGGGCGCAGTTGATCACCCGCACGCCGCGCTTCGTTTTCGCCAGCCGCGCGCGGTCAAGCATGTGATGCGTCTCCGGCGTGAGCGGAGTGTGCAAGGTGATGAAATCCGCCGCCGCCAGGAGATCATCGAGTTCTTCGATCAACTCGACTTGCAACGTGCGCGCGCGAGTTGCGGAAAGATAGGGATCATAGGCCGCCACCCGCATTCCGAAGGCGATCGCGCGCCGGCTCAATTCGCTGCCGATCCGGCCCATCCCCACGATGCCCAGTGTCTTGTTGAACAGCTCGACGCCTTCCAAATTCTTCCGGTCCCACTTCCCGCCACGGAGCATAGAGTCGGCCTGCGGAATTTTTCGGGCCACACAAAGCAAGAGGGAAAAAGCGTGTTCCGCGGTGGAAATCGTGTTCCCGCCCGGCGCGTTCATCACGATCACGCCCCGGCGCGTCGCTTCCGCCACGTCAACATTATCGATCCCAACTCCGGCGCGTCCGACGACTCGCAGTTTCGACCCAGCGTTGAACACTGCCGCCGTGATCTTGGTCTGGCTGCGCACCACCACCGCGCTAAAGTCCGGGATGATTTCTACGAGCGCGGATTCGCTCAAGCCGGTCTGCGTCGAGACTTCGAGCGCGCCACCGCGTGTCAACTCATCGACGCCGCTTTGCGAAATGGAATCCGCGATCAAAATTCTTGGAACGGTCATGTGTCACGCAGTGTAGCAGCCCCGCCAAGTCGGCGCGAGGCATTGACATCGGTCGTACGCGAAGGAAAAGATGCGAGGGGGTTATGGCAACTGGATCCGCGCCTCGGACACAGAAAAACGTTGGGTTATGAGCAGGCCGTTCGTTTCGATCATAGTGCCGGTTCTCAATGAGTCGGCCTTGATTCGCGTGTTTCTGGAACATCTTCGAGCCGCCGCTCCCGGCGCCGAAATCGTTGTCGTGGATGGCGGCAGCGATGATGGCACGCTGGAATTAAGCACCGGTCTGGCAGATCGCGCGCTGAAAGCCTCGCGCGGACGCGCACAGCAAATGAATGCCGGGGCTCGAGTCGCGCGTGGCGAAGTCTTCTGGTTCCTCCATGCTGACTCCATGATCCCTCGAGATGCCCTGGAAGAAATCGCGAAGGTTTTGGACGCGGACTCGAACGTCGGAGGTTGCTTTCGGCTCCGGTTGCCGGGGCGGGAATGGATTTATCGAGTAAGCGATTCGCTTGGGAATGTGGGAGTCGACGTTTTCGGTTTTGCACTCGGCGATCATGGGATCTTCTGCCGGCGTCGGGTGTTTCTGAGCGCCGGTAAGTTTCCCGAGGTTCCGCTCATGGAGGATGCCGAGCTTTACCGTGCTTTGGGACGCTGTGGGGGCATGTGTCAATCGCAGATGGCGATTGTCGGCAGTCAGCGCAGGTATGAGCAGTTGGGACCTTATCGCACCACGATCTACTACGCTGTCATTCTTGGGCTCTACGTGGTTGGTGCGAGAATGAGCGTGCTTACTTCGATTTATCGCAGACTTAACAACGGTGGCCATGCGCCTTCACGGCAGAGTCACTCAGCCAGCCTGCCGGGATTTGGTTCCGCGGAAGCTTTTTTGCGTTCAACCACGGTTCCATCGGGATTGCGCCAGTAATCGCGCTGTTTCCGAAACGGCATCAAGAGCGCATTCGGCACCGTATTGTCCTCGGGCAGGGAATAACCGGGAATGCCGATGACTATCTCAGCCTGCGGGATGTTCAGGCCCAGGGTGCGGTGAAGCCGGTCCCACCACGGGAAGACCGTGCCGAAATTCGAGTTGTTTTCGCGATGGACCTGCGAGTGGTGAATGCCGTGCATGCGCGGCGTGACCAGCACCCGGCACAAAAGCCGTTCGAAGCGGATTGGCAATCGCAGATTGCTGTGGTGAAAGAGTACTTCCGACTGAAAGGCCAGCTGGTAAATGGCAAAGGCCCAGGGCGAGACGCCGATAAGGCTTATCTGGATCATGTTAAAAACGCTCGAGAGCGCGATTTCTCCGAAGTGGAAACGAAAGGCCGTCGAGACATCCAATTCGGGGTCGGTATGATGAA
>JBEEHC010000127.1:0-20867 GCA_041167205.1 Verrucomicrobiota bacterium | reverse complement strand
GGCCCAGCGCTGACATGTCCGTCTGAATGGCGGCGCGATCGATGGCCGCCGCATCGCCGGAGTTGATGAGTTGTTCGGCCTGGCGCGCCAATGGACCGATCTGGTGTCGAACGGCGAGGATGCCGATGTTGTGAAAATCGTTATCGATAAGGTTCGTCACGTCGCGCGTGGTTTCCGTCAGGGCATGGCATTTATTGCAAAGGCCGCGGGTGTTAAAAATCTCCCAACCGCGCTTAGCCGACTCATCGATCGCGTTCGTCTCACCGGCGATGAAGTGATCAAAAGGAGAATCAAACGAGAGTTGGGTGCGTTCGTAGGAGGCGATGGCACGCACCAGGTCGGCTCCATTGAGCGGGCGGCCAAAGACGGCACGAAAAGCTTGGCGGTACTCGCGAACCTTTGCGATCTGCGCCACAGCAGCTTCCAGGTTTGGATGGCCCATCTCGACGGAATTAACAATAGGCAACGCCGCCTGGTCCTCGAGCGTCTTGGCTCGGCCGTCCCAAAACTGCGTCTTATTATAGAGTGCATTCAAAACAGTCGGGGCTTTGCGTTGGCCCAAGCGGCCTTTGACACCGAAGGAGGCCGGCCTTCTGTCGGTAAAGGCAAGCGCGGGATCGTGACATGTGCTGCACGAGACAGTGCCGTCGACCGACAAACGACGGTCAAAGAAAAGTTTTTGACCCAGTGAGATTTTCTCAGGGGTCTGCGGATTGTCCGCCGGGACGATCTCGCGAGTCATCGCAACCGGAGCGCCAACCTGCTGAAGGGACTTCGGCTGTGCTAAGGGATCCGTTTCTGGAGTTGGTAATCGCAAGCTCCCACTTTTGGCCGAACGCTCAAAACCGAAAACCAGCATGACGACCCCTGCTACCACCGCAACAGGGATCAAAACGCGTTCCACTTTGGATCCCGATGTCCGCTGCGCCTCTATTTTCATTTCATGTTGGGCTTCGCTCGGTCGTTGAGTTGGGCTCCTTTCGATTGTCGCCCGCCACGAATTGGTAGATGGCCGAAAAATCCTCGGTCTCATGTCCGTCGCGCATCGCGAACCGATAGATTTCCTTGGTTAGATTCGTTACCGGCGTGGCGACGCCGGCTTCGTATGCGCTGACCGAGGCGAGATGCATATCCTTTTGCATCCAGCGCAGCGGAAATTCGGCTTCGTAATCTCCTTTCTCCATGTTCTCTCGCTTCGACGCCAGAAACGGCGCGGCCGCAGGCATGCCGAGTAGAGAATCAAACAGCATCTTTTGTGAAAGCCCGAGCCCCTGGCCCAGCGCCATTGCTTCGGCAAAGGACGCCATGCCCACGCCTAACAAGAGATTGATCACCATTTTCATCGAAGTCCCCATGCCGTGTCCACCGGCGTGAACAATTTTATTGCCCATGGACAGCAGCAACGGGCGAACCACTTCCAGGTCGGTGGCGTCGCCGCCTACCCAGAAAACGAGCTTCGCTTCTTTAGCTACAGGCGCGGAACCAGTCACGGGCGCGTCGAGAAACCGTATCTGCTGGGCCGCGGCTCCCGTCGCCATCTTCTTTGAGAAGGACGGGTTGACCGAGCTGCAATCAACCCACAGGGCATTTGGCTTGAGATGATTTAGAAAGCCGTTTGCGCGCAGCGCTGCTTGTGCGACTGCGTCGGGATGCGCCAGCATCGTGAACAAAGTGTCTACCTGTGCGGCCAGTTTGGCCGGCGATTCCGCGAAGACTGCGCCTTTGTCCAGTAGCGGCTGCGCCTTTGAGCGAGTGCGATTAAAGACGACCAAGTCGTAGCCGTTCTTTTGCAGGTTCGCCCCCATGCGGCTCCCCATGATACCCAATCCAATGAATCCAATTTTCATCTTCATTCCTTTCTCAGGCAGCCGTGACTAACTCCGGCTCGGCCATGTTCTTGCCTTCGATCTCGGCGATTTCTTCGTCGGCCAGACAAAGGTTCGCCGCGCCTACGATTCCCTCGACCTGCCTGGCGCTGCGTGCGCCAACGATCGCGCCGGTCACCGCTGGATTTTGCAGTGCCCACGCTATGGCGACCTGGCCCGGAGGCCGCCCGTAGCGCTCGCCTACTTTCCGCAAGCGTTCAACGAGAGCGAGATTCCTCGAGAGCTTCGGCTCATGAAACTCGAGGTCGCGACTGCGCCAATCACTGTCAGGAAGACTTGCGGCCCGTTCACGTGTCATCGCGCCCGTCAACAAGCCGGAAGCCATCGGCGAATAGACGACCGTGCCGAGCCCGCTCGATCGGCAATAAGGCAGAACCTCTTGTTCGACTTCGCGGCGAACTAACGAATAGGGAGGTTGCAGCGAAGTGATCGGAGCGATCGCTTGCGCCCGGCGCATTTCGTCGACGTCGAAGTTGGAAACGCCGATCCATCGGACCTTGCCTTCTTTTTGAAGCTGAGCCATCGCGCTCCAGCCTTCTTCCAGGTCTTCGGTCGGCCAGTGAATTTGGTAGAGGTCGATGGTATCGATATTGAGGCGGCGCAGACTGTCCTCGCACTCGCGACGGATGGACTCCGCCTGCAAAGAACGATGAACATATCCCTGCTCGTCCCAGCGCAGACCGCATTTGGTGAAAACGTACGGCCGAGGTCCCGACCAGGCTTTCAAGGCGGCCGCCACAACTTCCTCGGAGTGGCCCATCCCGTAAACGGCTGCCGTGTCGATCCAGTTAACACCGAGTGAGAGCGCGCGATGAATCGCCGCGATCGATGCCTGGTCGTCCTGTTCGCCCCAGCCAAATTCCCACCCTGATCCTCCGATGGCCCAGGCGCCGAAGCCAAGTGGGGTGATGAACAGGTCGGAGTTACCGAGCTGATTGATTGTCATATCCGTACCGTCGATGTTCGTTGTCATGCTCCAGTTCTCTTCGGGTTCGGTGCCGGTCTTACGCAGGGAACCAAAAGAATTCGTTCGCGAATTCCAAAATCGCGGCCACTGCACTCAGAATGACCAGGCCGTAAACGACTGTCTCAACGAGCGCGCGTTTCTTTTCCTCCGAGCGCACGAGCAGTGAGTAGGTCGATTCTTCCCTTTTGTTATTTGATTCGTTTGTTTTCATAGATGTCATTTTCTTGTTAGAGTTTGTTTCGTTTTGTGCCTTCCGGTGTGTAGCTAGGCCGCCACCAATGGGTAATGCATGGCGTTTAGCCCCGCGATGGCCGCGGCGAGCATGGACGCATGGCGCGGCTTGTTGAGACAACGCCGAGCACCGTTTGCGTAGGCAACCGCACTTGCATGGTCTGCGCCTTCCGCGGTCGTCACGAGAATAGGCAGTTGCTCGAAGCAAGTATGCACTGCGCTGAGGAGCGTCATGCCACGACAGCCTCCATCGAAGTCCATTAGAGCGAAGTCCAGGGTGCGACCGCGTTGACACACAATTTGCAGAGCGTCGGCGACAGTGCGGGCGATGAAAACTATGGCGCCGGTGCCAGATAATGCCTCGCCCAGCAGGCCGCCAAAATTGGGATCGCGGGTGTAGAGAAGAACCTGTGGCTTCATTTCTAGTCTCCTTTGGTCACTCGAAATGCATTGGTTAGTTTGTCGCAACCTGCGACAACCCCAAGGCTTGAAGGGTCTCGGGCGTAAGACTTCCGGTGACGGTCAGGTTTTGCTTCGCCTGATAACTCGCGACCGCATCTCGTGTCGTCGGTCCGAACAAGCCGTCGATCGTTCCCCCGAAGTAACCTTGCTGGCTTAGCTTTGTCTGGACGGCTGTGACCGTCGGGTCGGGCGCCGGAGCATTTGTCGTGGCGCCTTGGTAGGCCGGCGGAACGTCGGTAGAATCACCTATGAGATAGTCATAGGGGTAGTAATCGTAAGTGTAATACGGGTAGTAGTCCCATGGGTAATAGCCCGCATCGAGCCCGATCCAACTGTCTCCGTTGTAGGCCCACCAGCGATTATTCTCAAAGTGTGCACGCCGGCGATCCCAATCCGCATGCCAGTTTGCTTCGTGGCGCCGGGAGATGTGGTCGGTTCGTCCATTTAGCGCTCTTGTTCCACGGGCCGTCGAAGCTGCCAATGGGTTGGTTGGCCGCGAGGCTTGCGTGATTTGATTGCTGGACGAACGAGTCTGCTGCCGATTAAGCGCATTTGCTGAGCGAATGGTCGGGGTTACCGCTCGGTTTGTTATTCTGTTAGTACTCCGAGCAGATGGCGTTACCGACCGCATGGTTGGTCTGGACGAGACAGACGGCCGAAATGACGGACGCGTCCCGAATGAGGACATGCGCGGGGCTCCGCCAAAGCGAGGACCTCCCCCAAAGTGCGCGCCGCCGCCGAAGTGCGCTCCGCCGCCAAAGTGCGCTCCTCCCCCGCCGCGGGCGAACGTGAGGTCACTAACGGCGATGGATGTGATTCCGACTAAAGTAAGTAAGATCAATGTTTTCATATCCCAAGATCGTTACTCTTCTGGTTTGCGGCCACGGTGCAGAGGTGGGATTTTGCGGTGTCACGTAAGGGTTGGCGCTACCTACCTCTTTCGGGTGAGGGCCCCGAGAAATACTGTGGCTCGCGCCTTTGACTACAGCTACAGGCTCAAAAAAGCGGCCAGAACATTGCGAGGAACGCGGCTACTATCAGCAGCCCGGGAATAATGAAATGCCGCGAGTTGACGCGGCTCTGCGGCGTGCGATGGACCTGCTGGTGTGCTGGGGTTCCCAAGATGAGACGCAGACTATCCGGATGGTCATCAAAAATTAGAATGCGCCGTATTGTCTTATCCAGGCCATCCGTCGCCGCCTGACGGCTTGTCTTGCTAACTACAAAGATCCTCCTCCGGCCGATGCAAGGCTGTTCCTGGGTCGAAGGAACGGAGTTTAGAAAGCCGTCCTTGTTGTGTTTCCCGACGAATCGGGACGGGAACGTCGTCGGCCGATGCGAAAACCTGTATCTTTTCATACGCTCACGGTAGGCCTGCGGATGCCCGTGCCGCTACGGCGCATGCGAGGGATTTTCGCGTGACCCTCAAGTAGCGCGTGTGACTCCTCCTTTCGGCGGATTGGTTAGTGGAGCTGTCAACGTGCTCCCAGATCGAACTGCCTTGTTAAGCGCGCCAAACGTCGATGAGGACGCCAATAATCAGCGTTGCCAATCCGCCCCAAACCATGACAAGTAACTGTATTCGATCGTCGCGGACTTCGCGGACATCATTCTCGACGTTTGGGTCGCGATCGAAGAGTTGGTGTCGTTTGCGGAAGATCAGGATGCCAGCCAGGACTACCACAAGGGCTGCGATGCTGAAGGCCCCGCGCAGTGCGGGAACGCCAGCCTGCTCAATTGCGGCGATGACCGGGATTATTTGATGACTGATCAGGGTTTTCATTTTGAGTTAGTGACCGGAGCGAGCGAAGAGGGGCCCCGGAGGTTATTTGATTTAAAAGCGCCCTGTTTCGGCGGCGAGATAAAAAGCGGAACGAGGACTGACGCAGCCATTATTCCAGCAATAATGTGTAGCGCTCCGGCATAAGAACCGTTTACCTGCCGCATATGCGCAATGAGTAATGGCCCGAACGCGCTGGCGGCTCCCCAGGCCGTGAGCATCAGCCCGTAGATCGGTCCAACGTTCCTGGGGCCAAAATAATCTGCTGCAAAGGCGGGCATCGTCCCGAACCCACCGCCGTAGCACATCAGCACAACGAACGTGACTATCGTCATCATCGAGACAGCGGCGATATTTGGAAGAAACCAGAAAAGGAGTGCTTGCACGACGAACATGACGACAAACGTTGCCCGCCTTGTGATTAGGTCCGACGCCCAGGCCCAAAAGACCCGCCCGACAGCGTTGCCGATACTAACCACACCAACCATCCCCGCCGCGGCGACGGCAGTGACCCCCGTCAACTCCTGAAAGATGGGAGCCTCCTGTGAAATGATCGAAATGCCGGCGCAGGTATTGAGAAACAGCAGCAACCAGAGGGCGTACCATTGCCACGTCTTGAGCGCCTCGCTCAAGGTATAGTCGTGTCCGGCGCGCTGCGCAGCTTGCGAGGTCTTGGGAGCCCAACCCTCAGGTTTCCATCCGTCTGGCGGGTTATGCATGAAGAGTCCGGCAAGAACCGTCACCAGCAGGTATGCGATGCCGAGATACGCAAAAGTGTTTAAGACTCCAACGCTTTGAATAAGTCGGGTTGCCAAAGGTGCCGTGATAAGAGCTCCCGCCCCGAAGCCACCGACGGCCACGCCGGTAATAAGTCCACGCCGATCCGGAAACCATTTTACCAGGACTGCTACTGGAACAATATAGGCAAACCCAAGACCGATTCCTCCAATCAAGCCATAGCTAAGATAGAGCCACCAGAGCTTGTTCGAGAAGCTGGCGAGAAATACTCCGAGCCCATAAAGCGCTCCTCCTGTCACCGCGACTACGCGCGGTCCCTTGCGATTTAACCATAGGCCGCCGAAAAATGCCGCTATGCCCAGGACAAAGATGCTGATCGTAAACGTCAGTGTTACTTCCGAAATGCTCCAGCCAAATTGCTTCGCGAGCGGGACACGGAAGACGCTCCAGGCGTAGACGCCGCCCAAGGCGATTTGCAGGAGCACTCCGGCAAGAGCGATGTACCATCGATTAAGCGTTTGCATAAGTCCTCCTAAGACAGCGGCGTTACCACCGCCCCATTCCTTGGAATAGCTTCGAGCGTCGCGTTATCAACGCGCAGGTGCGCCCGGACGAGTTCCGTCGGAGTGTGAGCCAGCCACTCTGAGAGCGAAAGATCCTGATAGTGTTCGCTCTTGAACATCTCGATGAACACCAAATCCGTGTCGCCCATATTCTCGATGTAGTGCAGCAAGGTTTTCTCCACATACCCGACGTCTCCCTCCTGAAAGTCCATCGTCCGAGCTTTGTTGCCTGTTGCCACCACAGTCATCCGTCCCTTGCCGGCGATGTAGTACTGCCACTCGTCCGCATTTGGATGCCAGTGCAGTTCCCGCATTCCGCCCGGATGAACCGTGACCATGGCCATGGCGGTGGTCGAGACTTTGAAGTTGCTCGAATCAACGATGCGCACGTCGCCCCCTTTCGTCTGCTTCGTCGGCGGCATTTCCATCGTGCGAAAAACAAAATCTTCCGGTGACCTCCCAAGAGTCCCGGCCGCGGTTTTCTGATCGGCCTCCAGTCCTCCTGGAACATCCGTTTGGAAAATGAACAGCTCTTGCTTGGGCAGATTCGCAAATGCTTGTTCGCCAACTCCGAAATTTTTTGACAGCACCCCCGTCGGTAGATGAGCCATCGCGTCGCTTAGCAGCACCGTCTCCGACTCGGAAAACTCGCCGTCGTCAAACACGAGCATGAATTCGCAACCGTCGGGATTGAGACCCTGAATCGAGTGCGGGATCCCGCTGGGGAAAAACCAAAGATCGTTTTTCTTGATATCGGCGACGAAACTCTTGCCGGCCGCGTCAATCGCCGTGATCCGCGCTGTCCCGTAAAGCATAAGGGCCCATTCGGCGGACGTGTGCCAATGCAACTCCCGAACACCGCCGGCGGTGAGCCTCATGTTAACGCCTGCCAGGGTTTTGGAGACCGGGAGTTCCCGCACTGTCACCTCTCGCGACCATCCGCCTTCGTAAGTCCGCTTGTTCGCAAAGGAGAATGGGTACTTGAAGTTTTGGACCAGGCTCTTGGAATCCGTGGCCGGTGGCCAGGTGGAATCCGGGTTCTGTCCATCAAGTCCCGAATTACCGGGACCAGGATCCGTCCGGCTCTTGTCCGCGGCCAGCGCCGGAACCACCAGGCCAGCCGCAGCCAATGCCGCCGCTCCGACTCCGAGAAATCGCCGCCGTGAAAGATCGTGCCTGCCGGGAGAAGGAAAAGGCTCTGTCGTTCGTGTTGTTACGATGGGTGAGTTCATCACGACGTGATTGGTTTGATAGTTAACGCTACCAGCGCGGCCACTCGATGGTCGGGCGCGTTCGTAGGATTTTCCGATCCTACTGAAGGAGGGATCGCAACTCCCTCTTCAGAGGTAAATGGATGAGGCCCGGAAAGCCTCGCCGTGACCGGAAGTCTGTCCAGACATCGAGCGAACGTCTTGATGTGACACCTCAGCCTCGACAGCGTAGTCGCGGGCGCATAGCGTAAAGGAGATGAAGGAGGCGCGCGTGAAATCGGAAGTAACGATCGAATACTGCACGGTCTGAAACTACGAGCCGAAAGCCGCCAGTTTGGCGGTCCGCATTCGTGCAGCGGCGGGCGTGACTCCACGGTTGATTGAGTCCGGCGGCGGTGCCTTTGAAATTCGCGTGAACGGTGAACTCATCTACTCCAAACTTGAAACGGGCGAGTGGCCCGATTTCGACGCGATTGCCCGGCAGGTTAAGTCGAAAATCTGACGCGCAAATTTCCCGGAGAGTGAAGGGTGCCTGGTGGCCCTCGCGGTCTTCAAAACCGTTGTCGGCCCGTCCTGCGGGTCGGGATAGGTTCGATTCCTATCCTCTCCGCCCGTCTTTTGTCTCTTGCCTAACGAAGGAAAGGAGGTGATCGCATGTCGCGCGAGCAAATCCGCAAGCTCACGTCGCTTTCATCCTGCGCGGGGTGAGCGTCAAAATTGAGCCAAAAGGCCCTGTCGCAAGTTTTGCGGCAGCTCCCAAAATTACGCGACCCGAACGTGCTTGTCGGTTCCGCCAGCGCGGACGACGCCGGGGTGTATCGCCTAACGAGCGGTCGCGCGCTCGTGCAGACGGTGGATTTCTTCACGCCCATCGTGGACGACCCCTTTTGCTACGGTCAAATCGCGGCCACGAATGCGATCTCGGACATCTACGCCATGGGCGGCCGTCCGCTGACTGCATTGAACATCATGGGAATCCCGACTGATCTCGTGCCGAATGCGGTAATTGCTGAAATCCTGCGCGGCGGCGCTGCGAAAGCGAAGGAGGCCGGCTGCGCGATTATCGGAGGGCACACCATTCGCAATCCCGAACCGATCTACGGTCTCGCCGTAACCGGGATCGTGTCGCCGGGGCGCATGCTGACGAACTCGCGTGCGCGTGCCGGCGATCTGCTTGTCCTGACGAAACCGCTCGGAACCGGCATTATCACGACCGGCATTAAGCGCGGCCTGACGAGTGCGGCGTTGGCGAAGAAAGCGATCGGCTTGATGTGCCGATTAAACACCGTCGGTGCGATTGTGGCGGAGCTTCGTTTAGTGCGCGCGGCTGTCGATGTGACCGGCTTCGGTTTGCTCGGGCATCTCGCCTCGATGTGCCGCGCGAGTGGCGTCGGTGCAGATATCGTTGCCGCAAAGGTACCGGTTATCAGCCCTGAAGTTCTCGCGCTTATCGCGCAAGACTGTGTCCCGGGCGGGACGCGACAAAATCTCGAAACGGCAAATAGGATTGTGAAATGGAACGACACGCCCGAGCCACTTCGCCTTCTCCTTGCTGACGCGCAGACGAGCGGTGGTTTGCTGCTCTGCGTTCCGCCGAAGCGGCTGCGGGAGGTGCAACGTGTCTTGAAAAAGCACCGCACCGCCTGCGCGGCCATCATCGGCAAAATCATTCGGTCAAACGGACCACGCATATGCCTGACAAAGCATTAAAAGAGTCGCTCCGGAAGATTCCTTCCGTGGACAAAGTCGTCGGGATGATCGGAGACTGCGATTTGCCGCGGCGCGTTGTCGTTGACGTCGTTCGACACGAGCTCGGGCGGCTGCGGGCAGAGAAGAAAATTCCAGACTTCAGCGGCGTCATGAGCCGAGTCCGCGCGGCTATCGAAGTGTTCCGGCTCGCGAAAATTCAACCGGTGATCAACGGCACCGGCATCGTCATTCACACAAATTTCGGTCGCGCACCGCTCGGCCCCGCGGTGATCGAATCGCTCACTGCGATTGCCGCGAACTACAACAACCTCGAATACGATTTGAGCACCGGTCAACGCGGCCATCGCGCGATTTACCTCGAGCGCAACCTCGCGCTCCTCTGCGGCGCCGAGGGGACAACGGTCGTGAACAATTGCGCCGCGGCGCTCTTGCTCATCCTGCGGCATTTTACCGCGAAGAAAAAGGAAGTCGTCATATCGCGCGGCGAGCTGATCCAGATTGGCGGCGGCTTCCGCATTCCGGAAATTCTGGAAGCCAGTGGCGCGAAGCTGCGCGAAGTCGGCACCACGAACAAAACTTCGATCAATGATTACGCGCGAGCGCTCGGGAGTGACACCGCGCTCATCCTGAAAGTGCATCGCAGCAATTTCTTCATGGGCGGATTTGTTGAGTCTCCGAGCACGGAAGCGCTGGGGAAACTGGCCCGCACGAAACGGATTCCCTTTATCGAAGATCTCGGCAGCGGGGCGATCGTCGCGACGGAAAAGCTTGGCGAAATGGGACACGAACCGACGCCTAACGAGATATTGAAAAGCGGGGTCGATCTCGTTTGCTTCAGCGGTGACAAATTGTTTGGCGGACCGCAGTCGGGAATTATCGCGGGAAAACGGCGCCATATTGTCGCGCTCAAGCGTGAACCGTTTTTTCGCGCGCTGCGCTGCGACAAACTGGTTCTGACAGCAATGCAGACGGTGGTGGATTGTTACCTCGCTGGTGAGACCAACGAAATGCCGTCGCTGGCGATGCTCGAGATTACCACCCGCGAGCTGCGCGTACGCGCCGAAGCTTTGCTCTCACAAATTCGCGGGGTGGCCTTGCGCAGTTCGATCGGCGAAGGCAAGGCACACGTTGGCGGGGGCAGTTTGCCGCGTGCTGTCATTCCCTCGGTGACGCTCGATCTGCGGCCGGACAAAATCTCGCTCGAAGATTTTGCGGCCCGGATCCGGTGCGGCTCGCCGCCGATCGTCGGCTACATTGCGGGTGGAAAATTCAAACTCGATCTACGCACCATCTTTCCAGGACAGGATGCGCAGGTTGTGAGCGCGCTGCGCTCTGCCGCGCAATGGAGTTAAAGCGGTTCATCCTCGCAACCGCGGGACACGTTGATCACGGCAAGAGTGCGCTTGTCCGCGCGCTCACGGGCACCGATCCGGATCGCTTGCCCGAAGAAAAGCTGCGCGGCATCACGATCGAGCTGGGCTTTGCGCAACTTGAGCTGCCTACGCCGGACGCGCTGCTCAGTGTTGGTATTGTTGATGTGCCCGGGCACGAGGACTTCATCAAGAACATGGTCGCGGGCGTCGGCTCGATTGACCTCGCGCTGCTTGTGGTCGCGACCGACGACGGCTGGATGCCGCAGACGGAAGAGCATCTGCAAATTCTGATCTACCTCGGCGTGCGGCGAATCATCGTTGCCCTCACGAAAATCGACCTCGTGGAATCGGAGGCTGCGGCCGCGGAAAAAGTGCGGTCGCAACTCCGCGATACGCCATTCACGGATGCGGCAATCGTTTCCACCTCTATCACAACTGGAAACGGCATTGAGGAATTGAAAGCGCAGCTTGCGCGTGAATTCAGCGCACTTGTTCCGCAGCGCGACCTCGGCAAACCGCGACTCGCGGTCGATCGGGCGTTCACGTTGCGCGGCATCGGAACGGTCGTGACTGGCACACTCGTAGGTGGAACTCTGAGGCGCGGACAAGCCGTGGTCGTTCAACCGAAGAAGATTCCAGCGCATATCCGGGCGATTCAAAATCACAATCGCGAGGTCGAAGAGATCGGTCCCGGCGCGCGCACGGCTCTTAGCCTGCCGGATGTAGCCGTGGCGAGAGAGAAGAATAATTCAGGTGTTTGGCGCGGCGACGTCATTACACTTCCTGAATTCGGAGAGGCGAGCATGATGGCAGACGTAATGTTGTCGCGCTCCTCGCGCCTGCCTCCAAAGACGCGGTCGATCAAACACGGCGCCGCCGTGCGCATGCACCATGGCAGCGCCAACTTCGGAGCGTGTGTTTTTTTCCAAAGCGCCGAAGAGCTGCGCGCGGGCGAAACTGTCATTGCGCAAATGCGTTTTGAAGCGCCGGTATTCGTTTTCGCGGGCGATCGTTTTGTGATTCGTGACGGCTCTGAACAAAGCACGCTTGCCGGCGGCGTTGTGTTGGACCCGGATGCGAGCGTGCGAGATTTTCGGAGCGCGGCGCAACGAGAATTTCTCGCCAGACGGGCGCGGGCGCCGCAGGACGCAGGAGTCTTTGCTGCGACGGAGATCGCGCGCGATCGCGCTGTGAAGCGCAATGTGCTGCTGGCAAAAGCGTCGTTTGGTGCAGCCGAAATCGCGCAGTCGATCAAGAGCGCGAACGTGATCGAGCGCAGTGAGCTCGTGATTGACGCAAAGTGGTGGAAGGAAGTCTTGCGACAGGCCGAAGCGACAATAGACGCCGAACATGCGGCGCATCCGAATCATGCGGGCCTCGCGCTCTCAGAACTTCGCCAGGTGTTGGCGCGTGAGCTGCCGGTCCCGGAAATTTTTGACGTGCTCGCCTCTGAACTGTGCCGCAGCGGTTTTGTCCGCACTGGCGAAACGATCGCGCGCGCGACGCATCGTCCTAGTTTGCCGCCGCAACTTCAGAGTGCCGCGGCCAGAATTCGCACCGCCCTCGCGGCGAAGAAATTCGACCCGCCTTCTCGCGCTCAGCTCGCCCCGGACGCAACGTCGCAGCAGGTAATCCATTTTCTCTGCGATAGCGGCGAAGTCGTGGAGCTAAATGCCGAGGTTGTTCTTGCGACTGAGCAGTTCGCAAAAATGCGCGAGGCGACCGTCGCCTTTCTGCGCAAGAATAATTCCGGCAGCGCCTCCGAATTACGCGAGCTTCTTGGCACGAGCCGCCGCGTGATCATTCCATTTCTCGAGCGCCTCGATCGCGAGGGGGTTACTCGACGAATCGACGACAAGAGAGTGCTCTCGAAACCAAACTGAAGCTCAGCGTTGCTGCAGCGAAGACGGGTTCCGGACAGAGCGCGCTTGGCGTTTGTCGGACCGATCGCGTGTCCGAGGAATGACGTTGCTTCCCGGCCGCGCGCGCTGTTACTGTGAATCGAGCCCCAACTTCCGGTGAGTGATTTCCTTTACGCCCGCTCGCAAATGGGCATGTCGCTCGCTTTCCATATCGTGTTTGCCGCGCTCGGCATTGGGTTGCCCGTGCTGATGGCCATTTCCGAAGGGCTTTATCTTCGCACGCGGCGGCCGGTGTTTCTGGAATTGAGCAAAAGATGGTCGCACGGCGCGGCCATTCTTTTCGCCGTGGGGGCGGTGTCGGGAACGGTGCTTGCGTTCGAGCTCGGCTTGCTCTGGCCAGGTTTTATGGAAAAAGCCGGCGCGATCATCGGGATGCCGTTTTCTTTGGAAGGGTTCGCCTTTTTTACCGAAGCGATTTTTCTCGGGTTGTATCTGGCGGGATGGAATCGGCTGCGGCCGTTCGTTCACTGGCTCTGCGGTGTGCTCGTCGCTGTAAGCGGAGCCCTTTCCGGCATCTTCGTCGTTACTGCGAATTCCTGGATGAATTCACCCTCCGGTTTTAAAATTATCGACGGCAAGATCACCGATATTGATCCGATCGCAGCGATGTTAAACCCGGCCGCTTCTCACGAGGTGTTGCATATGTTGTTGGCCGGTTATGTCGCGACCGCTTTTGCCGTGGCTGGGGTTCATGCCTTTTTCGTTTTACGCGATCGGAGGAATGATTTTCATCGCAGCGCGCTAGGCATCGCTCTCGCACTAGCCTGTATCTGTACTCCGTTACTAATCATTAGTGGTGATTTCAGCGCTCGCTCCATCGCGAAACTCCAGCCTGCCAAACTCGCGGCCATGGAAGCCAATTACCACACGCAAACCGGTGCGCCCTTGCAGCTCGGCGGAATCCCTGACGATGAGTCCCGAACCAACCCTTACGCGCTAACCATTCCGCGCGGCCTGAGTCTTCTCAGTACTCACGATCCGAATGCCAAGGTAATCGGACTGGAAGAATTTCCGCGCAACGACTGGCCAAACGTGCGCTTGGTGCATTGGGCGTTCGACCTTATGGCCGGCTCAGGAACAGCAATGCTCGTCTTATCGCTCGCGGTCTGTTGGCTCGCGTGGAAACATCGCGGCCTTCCCGACGGTAAATGGCTCCTGCGCGCGCTGGTCGCCGCCGGCCCGCTCGGATTCCTCGCAATCGAAGCGGGCTGGATCGTGACCGAACTTGGGCGTCAACCCTGGATCATTTACGGCGTGATGCGGACGCAGGAAGCGGTCACGCCCATGCGCAAGATTGCGGTTCCCTTCGCGATATTCACGGTCCTTTACGTGTTTATCTCGGTGGTCGTGTTCTACCTGTTGCGGCGTCAGTTTATGAAAAGCGACAAACCGGTCCCGGAACTTCTTGCCACCGATGCTTGAGCTTATCGTCGCCGGTTTCATGTTCGTGGCGCTCATCTTCTACGCGGTCACCGGCGGCGCGGATTTCGGCGGAGGTATGTGGGATTTGCTCGCGACCGGCGTGCGCGCTGACGCGCAGAAGAACGCTATCGACAAGGCCATCGCGCCGATCTGGGAGGCGGATCACGTCTGGCTCATTCTTGTAGTAGTGATTTTGTTTACCGGCTTTCCGCCTGCGTTCGCGGCCGTGATGACCGCACTCAATATCCCATTCACACTAATGCTAATCGGAATCGTTCTTCGCGGTTCAGCATTCACCTTCCGGAAGTACGACATTAAATCGCAGGAGGTGCACCGCCGCTGGAGCACATTGTTCGGTGCGGCCAGTTTTTTTACTCCTTTCATTCAGGGTCTGACGCTCGGTGCGCTCAGCACTGGCGAAATCCGCATCGTTGACGGCCGGCTCGCAACCGGTTTCTTCGCCGGCTGGCTCACACCGTTTGCGCTCGCCTGCGGCCTGTTCGCGCTTGCGCTCTTCGCGTTTCTCGCGGCGACCTACCTCACCGTCGATTCGAGAGCAGAGCCCGACGTGCAAAATGATTTTCGCTTGCGCGCGCTCTGGTCCGGCTCTGCTCTCGCCCCGATTGCGTTCGTAGTTTTCATCACCTCGAAGGATGGCGCGCCCGCGATGTATCACGGCTTGACGCAGTGGTGGGCGCCGTTGCTCGTCGGCGCGACTCTCTGTTTCGCGATCGCAGCACTGACCTGTCTCTGGCTGCGCCGATTTGTCATCGCGCGTGTCGTGGCGATCGCAGAGGTGACGCTGATTCTCGGTGGCTGGAGTCTGTCGCAATATCCAAATCTCATTACGCCGGACATCACGATCTTTAACGCCGCCGCCCCGGCGATCACTCTGCGACTGCTGACCTACGCGCTTTTTGCGGGCGCGGCGGTGTTGTTTCCTTCGCTCTTTTTCCTGTTCCGCATCTTCAAAGGAGAAAAAAGTTAGGGAGCAGCTAAAAGTTACCGTTGCGAAGCGAAGACCGCTTCCGGATCGGAACCGGAAACTTTGCCGACCATGATCCAGCCAACACGGCTGACCAACGCGCCGAGTAAAAATGCAATCGCCGCGAAGGGAACGAGTCCGAAAAATCTTAGAACGATTGCGAGCGGTCCGTTCAAGATTTCGCCGATCCGAATCAGCCAGCCCGTGCCATGCTCGTGTATCGCTCGATCCGCCGCGCCGTGTTTGTTGACGCTGAGCCATATCAGAAGCGCCGACTCAACCGCGGCTGCGTAAAATCCGATGACGTTGAGCGCGGAGATTCGATGCCCGAGTAATTCCAACAGTCCAGCCGCCGATCCCAATCCTGCGGTTCCAAAATGAATCGGGAGCAGCGTCCGATGCAAGAACCACGCCGGAATCGCGGTTGCCCCAAGCAGCACGCCCGTATATGTCGCAAGCAAAGTTCCGAAAATCGCCGAGCCAAAAATTAAGAGGCCGGCAGCGATGCGAATTAGTTGACCAAGTGTGCCGGCGAGAATGTGATGACTGTGGAGTTCGAGCGCGACCAGGCCCGGCACAACGCAGGCGCCGAATAGACTGAGAATCCAAGCTCCCATCGACATGGCTGATCGATGTTTGAAAACGCGAAGCATGTTCAGAAAGAGGCGAGGGCGGCCGAGATCCATAATGAGCAAAATCGGTGAAAGGATCGCCCCAGCGATGGCCGCGATCCACATGGCTGCGCGCGCAAGATCGACGTGGTGAAAGAGGACGGCGCCGCTCGCGAGCACCGCCGACATTCCGGCGATCCCGCCGAAGAAAAAGTAGAGCGGAACTTGCCACGTCCAAACCGGCGGTTTGACCACGGCCTGGCCGTAGTAACCGGGTTTGTGCGGGATCGGACCACCGGCAACATCAACACCTTTTCCCGGCACGACTCCGTCCTTCCAAGCTTGCTCGCGCAACTCTTCGAGCCGCTTTTCCGATGGCGTATTGCCCGTCATGAAAAAAATGCGAAGGCCAGGAGTGTCGCGATGATTGATGCAATCGCCGTGGCGAACGCCGACATCCACGCCGACTTCAGGTAAATGGTGGGAACCTGCGGCCTCGGTGGAAGCCCATAGGCTTCGGGTTCTCCGAGAATCAGGAAGAATGCGTGGATGCCGCGCACAGAAGTTTCCGTCGGATCATAAAGTTGCGCGTCGGAATAGCCGCTTTGCTGCAAGTGCTTGACGCGTTCCGAAGCGCGCACGCGTAGATCGTCGAGCCGGCCGAAGACGATTGATTCTGTGGGGCAAACTTTAGCGCAAGCCGGGACGAGCCCGCTCTTCTGTCGATCGTAACAAAACGTGCATTTGAACGCGCCGCCCGCATCGTGCAGCGGCTCCGGACGGCGGTCGATCACGCCGAAGGGACACGATACGACGCAATAGCCGCATCCGTTGCAGACATCATTTTGCACGAGGACCGAGCCGACTTCTGTGCGAACGATCGATCCCGTCGGACACGCCTCCAGACAGCCGGCCTCTTCGCAGTGCTTGCAAACGTCAGACAAGAAAACCCATCGGAAGGGATCTTCTGAATCAGCGTTGCCGAGGCCCATTGGCCCCGTGACCTGATTTCCTTTTTGTCGATCTTGCTCGAGGAACATGACGTGGCGCCAGGTCGATGCGCCGAGGTGGCCGGTGTTATCGTAGGAATTTCCCGACCAGGTGAACCCGTCATCGGGCACCTGGTTCCATTCTTTGCACGCGACCTCGCAAGCTTTGCAGCCGATGCAAACGCTCGGGTCCGTGAAGAAGCCGACCTCGACGCGGTCCTGCACGTAGGAATGCTTCCGCTGATTCGTGCTCTTGATTCCTTCGCCGATCATCGTGAGTCGGTCTTTCCGTGTTGGCCGTGACCACCAGCTTCCGGACCGGGAGATGCGCCGGGCGGTGGTTGTTCCGGATGCAAATTCGGTGGGCCGCCCTGCGGAATATATTTTTTGATCCACTCCTCGTACGCAGGTCCGCGTGGCAGTCGGCCGGGGACAATGTTGCAAGCGAGCGCCTTGGCTTCCATGATGGTGACGTTCGGCTCGCCGGAAATCGGAACCAGGTCATTAGTCGATCCACCCTTCACGGGTCCGGCCGTGCCGAAATGAAACGGCATCGCAATTTGATGCACCGTTTTTCCGTTCAGATGCACTGGTCGCATTCGGCGGCTAACGAGTGCGCGCGATTCGATTGCGCCGCGCAAACTCACGATCGAAATGTAGTCGCCGTTCTTGATCTTTAGCTCGACGGCAAGCTCGGGTGACATCTCCGCGAACAGCTCGGGCTGTAATTCCGCGAGATGACTAAGGAAGCGCGACATGCCGCCGGCGGTGTGATGCTCGGTCAGCCGATAGGTCGTGAGGACAAATGGAAACCGCGTATCGCCCGGCGGCGCGAACCGATTCTCCTGGCGCGTGAACCAATTGACCACCGGGTTCGTGTCGCGCGAGTAGAGCGCGTTCTTCACCGGTGACTCGAGCGGTTCGTAGTGCGTCGGCATCGGACCGTCCTGCAACCCACTCGGCACGTAGAGCCAGCCGAGTCCGTCTTCGTGCAGCATGAAGGGAGCGTCGCCGGGGATCGCATCAAGTCCGCTCTCGTTTCCGCTCGGTCGAAATTCGGGCGACTTGTCCGGGACAAAATCAGGAACGTCGATCCCGTCCCATTTGCGTTGCGCCGGGTCCCACCAAACCAATTTCTTGCGCTCGCTCCATGGTTCGCCGGTCGGCTTGGCGCTGGCTCTATTATAAATAATGCGGCGATCGGCCGGCCAGACGAAGCCCCAACCGTGTCCGAGATAATTTTTCGAATTTCGCGAGTTCGCCTTATTGATTTTATCCGGACCAAGGACGCCGGAATAAATCCAGCAGCCGCTGGCAGTTGAACCATCAGCCTTCAGTTTCCCAAATCCGTCCACCTGCGGGCCGTGATGTGAATTGCCTTCGCGATCGACGCCGCCGAAGACGACTCCATCAGCACCAGGTTGCGGATTCGTGGACCAACCGTTGATCTCTGCCAGCACAGATTCCATCTGCGGTTCACCGAGCTCATCTTCGGGATACCACCAGTCAAGCGCGCGCAACGGTTCATCGAGCGTATCGTTCGATTGCTTAGCCTTCGCGATCAGACGCAACGCCAGCTGATGCATGAACCATCCCTCAGAGCGTGCGTCGCCTGGAGGGTCGACCGCTTTTTGGCGCCACTGCAACATGCGCTGCGTTTGCGTGAAGGCGCCTTCCTTCTCGGCGTGTCCCGCTGCCGGAAAAAGAAAAACCTCCGTCTCGATATCTTCTGTCTTCAATTCGCCACGTTCGATCTCGGGCGCGTCGCTGCGCCAAAACGTGGCCGCTTCGATCTCGACCATCTCGCGCACGACGAGCCATTTTAATTTTGAGAGCGACGTGCGTTGGAAGCGGGAGTTGGCCGCAGCAACCGCGGGATTCTGGCCCATCATGAACATGCCCTCCATTTTCCCGTCGGCCATGTCGTAGAGATATTCGAAAAACGAATGGTTGCCGGTGATCTTCGGGACCCAATTGTAGCCAAAGTCGTTTTCAGCCGTGGCGTTCTTGCCGTAGTAGGCCTTGAGCAAGCTGATGAAGTAATTCGGATAATTGTTCCAAAGACCGGTCGGCTTCGTTTGATGCGCCAAGTAATCGCGCAACGTCTCTTCAGTGCCGTCGCCTTTCGGCATGGAAATGTAACCCGGCAAAATATCGTAGAGGGTCGGAATGTCGGTTGAGCCTTGGATTGAGGCATGACCGCGCAACGCCATGATGCCGCCACCGGGCCGGCCGATATTTCCTAACAACAGTTGCAGGATCGACGCGGTCCGAATGATCTGAACGCCCTTCGAATGCTGCGTCCAGCCGAGCGCATAACAAATCGCGGCGGTCTTGTCCGGACCCGAAGCTGCGACAAGCGCGTCGGCCACCTTGTGGAAGAGCGCCGGCGAAATGCCGCAAATCTTCTCCACCATTTCGGGCGTGTAACGGACAAAGTGGCGGCGCAACGTTTGGAAAACGCAGCGCGGATGTTGCAGGGTCAGATCGCGTTCCGGAAAACTGAGCCCGCCGTCGCCGTGGTAGGCCCAGGTCTTCTTGTCGTAAGTGCGTTCTCGTTCATTCCACCCGGAAAAAAAGCCCGTCGCCCCTTCCTCGGTATCGCGGAAATCTTCGCGCAGAATGCAGGACGCGTTCGTGAAGGGCACCACGTAGTCGCGGAAGAAGAGATTGTTCTCGATGATGTGCCTAACGAGACCACCGAGAAACGCGATGTCGCCGCCGGCGCGCATCGGCACCCAGATATCGGCCAGCGCGCTCGTCCGCGAAAACCTGGGATCGACGTGGATGATAGTCGCGCCGCGTTCCTTCGCCTTCATCACCCAGCGGAAGCCGACCGGATGGGCCTCGGCCATCGACGAGCCTTCGATTAAGATACAATCGGCGTTAGCGAGATCTTGTTGGGCGGACGTAGCTCCGCCTCGGCCGAAGGAGGTGCCCAGACCGGGCACCGTGCTGCTATGTCATATCCGCGCCTGGTTGGATATGCAGACCATCCCCAGGCCGAGAGTGAATAGTTTTCGGATGAGATAATTTTCTTCATTATCGAGCGTGGCGCCGCCGAGATGACAGATCGCCGTCGTGTGATTGATGGTCGCGCCATTTTCAGTCTTGTGCACGAACGTGCGCTTGCGTGATTCCCAGACACGATCCGCCACCATGTCCATCGCGCGATCGAGCGAAATTTCCGTCCATTCTTTGGCGCGCGGCGCGCGGTATTTCATTTTCGTCTCGCGCCGATCGTGCGTGAGCAATTGATAGGAAGCCGCGCCTTTCGGACAAAGATTGCCCTGGCTGATCGGGCTCTCCGGATCGCCCTCGATCGAAATCAGTTTTCCATTCTTGTGAAAAATGAGCTGCCCGCAGCCCACGCCGCAATACGGACAAACCGAGCGCGCGACCTGCGCATCATCGATCCGTGCGTGCATCGCGCGGGTCTTGTCCGACATGGCCTCGAGACCGGTGCCATCGGCGTGCTCACGAATTTGCCGAATGAGCGGCCATTTGGAGAGCAAGCCAGTGAGCGTCGCCATACTGATTAATCGCTTATGCGGCAGTCTTTGTTGCTAGCCTTTTCATGCCCGGCGGTAAAGGGCAAAGATTGAAGTCTCAGCGGAGCGCTTTTCATTTTTCAAAATTAAAAGTAAAATAAACGGCCGCGACGATGAATAGAAACGAGACGATGTTGTTCCAGCGAGGCATCTGCCGGAACAGGAGCCACACAATGATCGTGAAGACGAAGATCGTGATGCACTCCTGCATGACCTTCAGTTGCACGAGAGTGTAATTGGTCGAGCCGATGCGATTGGCCGGCACCTGAAAGAGATATTCAAAGAATGCGAGCGCCCAGCTCGCGGCGATCACCAGCCAGAGTGGTTTGTCCCTGAACTTTAAATGCCCATACCAGGCGAGCGTCATGAAGATGTTCGAGATGAAGAGCAGGAAAGCGGTGATCATGATTGTTCGATCAGTCTCTTGAAATTGTGCAGGTATTTATCGACCCGATCTGAAACGGCG
>JBEEHC010000126.1:0-20315 GCA_041167205.1 Verrucomicrobiota bacterium | reverse complement strand
TATGCTGACTATAATTACTATAAGCAACGGCCATGCCACTCTCGGCAGACGCGCCAAGAATGCCTGTACGTTGGGTGGAACCAAGAAGGCGGGTCGGCCCGGCACGCGCGAAAACACCGGATTCGGGCTCGATGGACGCGGAAGCGCCGCGTGGCCTACTGAGAATTTATGGAGGCGAGGGGAGTTGAACCCCTGTCCTCGAAGCAATCAACGCAGGCTTCTACATGTGTAGCCGATGAAATATTTAGAGGGCCGACTTTGCACCGGCACACTGCCGGCCCTCGAGCATCCGCGAAATCCTTCACCGTCCGGCGCGGTCGCTCCGCCGGACGACTATCCTGCTGTCCATGTTTCCGGCCATAGCAGGCGTCTGACCGGAAACATCGCGGTCAATTAAGCCGCGAGAGCGAGATCTTGGTAATCTGCGTTTAGTTGTTTTGGTCCGGATTTTAACGAGGCCAACGAACCATCCTCGACATGCCGCCTGCGCTTCGAACTACGAGTCGAAGCCAGTACGCCCCCGTTTCTTGGAGAACGAAGCTATACCCTCACGAGAGCTGAGACGCAACCTGGTCGAGCCGTGCTCCGCTCCGTAGACCCACGAAAAATCGCTTGCGGAGAGCAATGGCCTGCCGCACGACTTCCTCCATGCCGGAGCTGAAAGACTTTGCCAGCTCTGTCGCGATCGTCGTTTCGAGTTGCGACGCGTTCTTCGATGCATGGCGGCCGTTCGTATTCTTCTTCCGCAAGCACTGGAGCGATTGTCCTTTCCCAGTATTCTTGATCGTTAATCGTCTGCGCGTCCGCTCGAGCTTTATCCACCCGATCGCTGTCGGCCCCGACCGGGACTGGGCCGCCAACATGCAGGTCGCGCTGAATCAGATCACACAGCCTTACGTTCTGTACCTGCAGGAAGATTATTTCTTGAATGGCCCCGTGAATCAGGAGCAGTTGGCCGCCGATATCGCGTACGCGTTCGAGTGCGATGCCGCTTCCTTTTGCTTCTATGGCCGGTCGCAGCTGGAGCACGATTTTGTGCCGCTAAACGATCGTTTCGGAATTGTGCCCAGGGAGTCCGATGGGCGCACTCGGCTCCAGGCGACCCTGTGGAAAAAAGAGGTCCTCCAATCCGCGTTGCGTCCAGGTGAAACGGCTTGGAACATGGAAGCACGCGCGAGTGAACGGACGCGCGATCTCCTCACTCTTTCTTACATGGGACGGGAGAACATCCCGATCCCGTATTTAATGTCTGCGATCTCCCGCCGGCTCTGGACGCCCGAAGCGATCGCGCTTTGTCGAGAAGAGCGGGTCTGCCTCCGTCCACGCTTTCGATTGGAGCACAGCAATGTCGCCTGGCGCCGGCGTTTACGACGTGGGGTGGGTCGTGTGCGCCTCGCCCTCGCGCTCGCGAGGCAAGGCAGCCACGAGATCGATCTCGACGGCCCTTACAATGAACCGTGCGCAACCGCCGAATCCTGAGCGCGCAGGGCCGGAGACCAGATACACTTCGATCATATTCTAAGGCCCGCGCTCGATGGAATCTGAGAAACACGCAAAAGTCCCCGGCGGCGATCCGCAAGCCTGGCTGACAGGGCTCAACCGCGCGATTCTCGATTCCGCGCTCGACTGCATCATCACGATGGATTCGAGAGGCCGCGTCGTGGAATTCAATCCTGCGGCGGAACGCGTCTTTGGTTACACTCGCAAAGAGGCGGTCGGCCAAGAACTGGCGGAGCTAATCATTCCGGCCTCGTTACGCGAACGCCACCATCAGGGTCTGAAGCGCTACCTGGAAACGGGGGAAGGCCCAGTGCTCGGACGTCGCATTGAAATCAATGCGCTGCGCGCCGACGGTTCGGAAATTCTCGTCGAACTGGCGATCACTCCCTTCCGCATCCACGATGAACCGGTTTTCACCGCGTATCTGCGCGACATCACCGATCGCAAGCGGGGTGAGGAAGCGAGCCGGCGCCTGGCCGCGATCATTGAGTTTTCGGAGGATGCGATCATAGGCAAAGACCTCGACGGGAAAATCACGAGTTGGAATGAGGCGGCCGAACGTCTCTTCGGCTACAAGCCTGAAGAAGTTATCGGGAAATCCGTGACGATTCTGATCCCACCGGACCGGCACAACCAAGAGCTGGGCATTCTCAAACGTATCAGGCGCGGGGAACGCGTGGAGCACTACGAAACCGTTCGTCAGCGCAAGGATGGAACTTGCTTCGATGTATCGCTCGCCGTTTCCCCCATTAAAGACGAGGGCGGAAATGTCATCGGCCATTCGAAAATTGGCCGCGATATCAGCGATCGCATGCGATACGAAAAACGCCGCGCCGCCCAGTACTCGGTCGCGAGCATTCTCGCCGGATTCGTTTCGCTCGCCGAGGTCGGACCGCCCGTTATCCAAACCATCGCAGCCAGCGGCAGCTGGGTTGCCGGTTCCATCTGGCTCTGCGAACACGATTGCGCAACTTTGCGCTGTGCTACGACGTGGCACGCGGCCGGATCGCACTTGGAGAGATTTGAACAAGTCACTCTCGCCACCCCCCTGGCGAACGCAGTCGGGTTACCTGGACGCGTGGTCACTTCCGGCAAGCCGACCTGGATTTCCGATGTCACACACGATGATAATTTTCCCCGGGCCGCAGCCGCGGCCAAAGCAGGGTTGCGCGGTGCCTTCGCCTTCCCGTTGCGGGCGCAGGGCAACATCACAGGTGTCCTCGAGTTATTCAGCCCGGGGATCGCGCAACCCGATGACGACCTGTTTCAGATGGTCGAAGCCATCGGCAGCCAGATTGGCCTTTTCATCCACCGCCAGCAGATCGAAGAAGAATTGCAGCGGCAAAAAGAGGCGGCCGAATCGGCTAACGCAACCAAGGATCGTTTTCTCGCGACGCTCAGTCATGAGTTGCGCACACCTCTAACCCCGGTCCTGATTTGGGCGGGTGGAATGGCAAAGGAGCCTGGGCTTCCGCCCGAGATCGGGGAAGGCCTGCGGATGGTTTGCCGCAATATCGAACTCGAAGCCCGTTTGATCGATGATCTGCTCGACCTGACCCGGATCACGCGTGGAAAACTTCAATTGCACCTGCGCAAATCCGATGCGCACGATTTGCTCGAACACGCGATGGAGATCGTGCGGGAGGATATTGCATCCCGGCAGCTCAACCTCTCAGTTCAGCTCGACGCGGACGATCATCACGTGCTCGCGGATTCCTCCCGGTTGCAGCAGGTCTTTTGGAACGTGCTGAAAAATGCCTCGAAATTTACCCCGGAGCGCGGTGCCGTGACGGTCTGGACCTTCAACCCCAAACCGGAGACGTTGACGATCGAGATCAGCGACACGGGCGTCGGGATCGAACCGGAACATCTCGAGAAAGTTTTTGACGCTTTCGTCCAAATTGGGGCGCGGGGGGAAGGACTGGGGTTGGGTTTGGCGATCACCAAAGCAATCGTGGAAATGCATCGAGGGTCCATTCGCGCCTTCAGCGAAGGTCCCGGCCAAGGTGCAAAATTCGTGATCGACTTGGAGACGGTGCGGGACGCGGCCTAACGACTTACCGGCGCCATTCAACGGAGCGGGCGCGCGACCAGGATTCCGGAATCAGTCCGGTATCGATTGAGGTAGCTCGACAGCGTGGAATCAATCACCACCCGCCCATGGTTGCGCGGCGAGGATGCATGCATGAAGTGCAGCGAACCATCGGCCGCGCGCAGCGCCAACCCAACGTGCGAAGTGGAGAACAGTTGCCGGCCGTCCCGTGAAACAATGCCAATGATATCGCCGCTGCGCAGTTTTCCTTCGATTGACGCGACGCGACTCTTCGGAATCTGGTAAAGCGGGCGGCTCGAGACGCGGGCTTCCATTTGCCGCAACGGCCCCAGCAGTGATCGATTTGCGGCCAGATACCGGTAATGCCGCCAGGCGACCGTCATCTCGCGCGCTGAATGCGGCACGCTCACGCCACCGAGATTGCGCGTCAGGTCTTCGACCAGACCGCGCCGATCGTTATCCGCCAGCCAGTCCTCCAGATAGTGGAGCCGTGAAAGATACTCGCCCGTGCATTGACCTCCGCGGTAACGATCCAGCTCGATGTAATGCAGCAGCCGCTCCGGCGTCCAATTCTCCGCCGGCTCATCGAGCATCCGGGCGAAAGCGAGTGCGATTTCGTAAAACGTCCAGCAATCCATGCCGCTGAAATTCACGGAAGGCGCTTCCACCCGGTTGTCGATCTCCAGGGTGTATGATTTGTAGCGCGTCCCAACTAGCGCCCGTCCCACGGTTGCCGTTCGTTCGCCGATCGGAAGCGACTTCCAATTCCCGTCCCGAGCGCTGGCCACGAGACGATCAAAGCGGTCGCGGCCCTTAAACACCGTGCTAAACGGAAGCCGTGATTCTGCTTCCGCGGTCGCGAGCGTGAGAAGAAACAGAAAGACAACGGAAAGGGCCTTCCACATGCGCGCGAATATAATGTGCAGTCCGATTTGCGCTCCGTATTTTTTGATCGTGCAGGACCTCTTTGAAAGCGACGACAAGGCAAAGGCGCCCATGGTCCACGCGAACGCGCCACTCGCTGCCCGGATGCGCCCGCGCACCCTGGAAGAATTTGTCGGACAGGAACACATCCTCGCGCCGGGAAAACTATTGCGGCGCGCGATCGAGGCCGACCGGCTGCCGTCCGTCATCTTGTCCGGCCCGCCCGGCACCGGAAAGACGACGCTCGCGCAAATCATCGCGGACATGACGCGCGCGAAATTCGAGCGGCTCAGTGGAGTGGAAAGCAACGTCGCGGAGATGAGACGAGTCGTGGCGGGAGCCGCGAACCGTCTTCGAACCTCCGGTCAGAAAACCATTTTGTTCGTCGACGAAATTCACCACTTCAACAAGGCACAGCAGGACATTTTACTGCCGGATGTGGAGAGCGGAAATCTGCGTCTGATCGGTGCAACGACTTACAATCCATTTTTCTATGTGAACAGCGCGTTGGTTTCGCGCTCGCAGGTTTTTCAACTGGAGCCGCTGCGAGTCGAGGAGTTGGAGGAATTGATCGACCGCGCGTTGCATGACGCCGAACGCGGCCTGGGAAAGTACCGGGTAGAGATCGATGCCGAGGCGCGCCGGCATCTGGCCAAAGTGAGCGATGGGGATGCGCGGAAATGCCTGAACGCGCTGGAAATTGGCGTCCTGACCACGCCCCCAGGGAAAGCGAAAAATGGCACGATCCATTTCACGGTGGCCGTCGCCGAACAAAGCATCCAACAAAAAGCCGTTGTCTACGACCGCGCGGGCGACGCGCATTACGATACGATCAGCGCCTTTATCAAGAGCATGCGGGCATCGGACGAAAAAGGCGCGATCTACTGGCTCGCGAAAATGCTCCACGCTGGCGAAGACTTTCGTTTCATCGCGCGCCGCATCGTCATCTTCGCCAGCGAAGATGTGGGATTGGCCGATCCTCAAGCGTTACCGCTCGCGATCGCCACGCAGCAGGCGGTCGAATTCGTCGGCATGCCGGAAGCGCGCATTCCCCTCGCCCATGCGACGGCCTACATGTGCCGCGCCGCAAAAAATCGCGAAGCCTACGAGGCGCTCGGCGCAGCCGCGGAAGAGATCGAATCCGAGCGCACGGAGCGTGTCCCCGAAAACCTGAAGAACAAGCACTTCCCGGTAAACCCGGAGAAGTAGAGTACGACAACCGGTTTTTTCAGCGCCTAATCCAGGGTCTTGACGTTAATCCCGGCGAGCTTCCAGTCGCCCTTCTCGTCGAGGTACTTCAATTCGAAAACGACTCTCTTGGGCGTTGTCGGATAGTAGCCGGCAATCACCAGCATTTCGTCCGAGTTGATCTTCGCGTCCTTGTTAAAGACCGGCTGCAGTTTCTTGATCGGCGCAATGTCGATTTCCTTCTCGATGAAGTCGTTGAACAATTCCTTCAATTTTGCCGGCGTCGTTTGCTCCTGCCAGAGGGGGGCGAGCTGCTTGTAGAAAGCCGAAAAATCCTTTTGCTGGACGCCGTCGTTGAACGCCAGAAGGGATTTGAGCGTCATTGATTTCAATTCGGATTCCGGCGGCACCTCAGCAGCGAAGACTCTGAGGCTCAGGCAAAGGGAGAGGCAGACAAGCGATGCTATTTTCATATTGATATTTCCGAGCGTCTGGAGAAACGCGCCGGCTGTCAAATTGAAACAGGCGTCCTCGTGACTGCGCGATCGAAACGACGACAGCGACGTGACGGACGGGCCGGGCTCCGTCACATTGCTCCGTGAAAAAGAAGATTGGCGCGCCCGCCGCGAAACTTTCGAAGCGCTTGCATCCGCGGCTGGTGAAGTGGTTTCAGGAGACGTTTGGAGATTTCACGGAGGCGCAATTGCTCTGCGTACCAGCCATTCTAGATCGGCAATCGATCCTGCTCACTTCGCCCACGGGCAGCGGTAAGACCCTGGCGGGATTTCTGGGAGTTTTCGATTTTCTCCTGCGAAAACTCGACGACCAATCGCTACCTCGATCTGTGCAGTGCATTTACGTTTCGCCGTTGCGCGCGCTCGCCTACGACATCGGGAAAAATCTTCGCGCGCCCATCATCGGAATGGGACTGGAGAAAGAACTGCGTCTGCACTTGCGGACAGGCGACACGCCGGCGGCGGAACGGGTCAAATTCCGGCAGCGGCCGGCGCATTTTCTGATCACCACCCCGGAAAGTCTGGCGGTGATGCTCGCGCAGGAAAGCTACGCGGCCCACCTGGGCGAATGCCGATTCGTCATCGTGGACGAGCTGCATTCCTTCGCCGGAAACAAACGCGGCGCGGACCTGACTCTTTCGCTCGAGCGCCTGGAGCGATTGCGTAATCAGACGGAAAAGAAGGCGTCGCCGCTCTGTCGCGTCGGGCTTTCCGCGACCGCAGCGCCACTCGATTTGCTCGCGAGATTTCTCGTGGGCGAAGGCCGGGAATGCCGGATCGCCGAGGCGCAAGTTGAGAAGAAATCTCTCGTTGAAGTGTTTTCTCCGATCCGCCGGAAACCGTATCCGCCGGCCGGCTATACAGGGGTGCGGCTTTACGCGGAACTGGCCGAGCTCATTCGGACGCGACGCTCAGTCCTCGTCTTTACCAATGTTCGATCGGCCGCGGAACAAGTTGGCTTGAGGCTGAAGGAGTTGCTGCCTGACCTCGCGCCCCAAATTGAAATCCATCACGCCTCCCTGGATCGCAGCGTCCGGCTCGAGGTGGAAGACCGGCTAAAAAATGGCGAACTGCGTGCGGTCGTTTGTTCCACCAGTCTGGAAATGGGGATCGATATTGGCGCGGTCGATCTCGTGGTCATGGTCGCCACGCCGAAAGGCGTATCGCGCGCGATCCAACGGATTGGGCGCTCTGGTCATTCGCTCAATCGCAGCAGCCACGGCGTCCTTGTGGCGACGAATATCAACGACCTGGTCGAGGCGACGGTGACGGCGAAGCTCGTGCGCGAACGCGCTCTAGATCCGATCCGAATCCAACAGAAGCCCTATGACGTCGTCGCTCAACACATCGTGGGATTGGCCGCGAACGCGCCCATTTCCGTGGAGGAGACGTTTGCGCTCATCCGCCGCGCTTACCCTTTTCGCGAACTCGACCGCGAAGAATTCGATCGTATTCTTCAATATCTCGAGGGCGGCGGTGCCTCACTCGAAAAACAATACGTCGGAGTTTTCGGCAAAATTCGCGTGGAGGATGGCGTTATTTCTCTGGCACATCCGCGGATTGTCCGAGAATTCCTGGTCAACATCGGAACCATTCATTCGGAAGGTTTTATTGATGTGCTGCTGCGCCGCCGCCGACTCGGTTCGGTTGAGGAGAATTTTATCAAGCAACTCAAGATCGGCGATTTGTTTGTGCTCGGCGGCCGGATCGTGCGGCTGATCGACACGGGCGTGCAGGAAGCGTACGTCGAGCGCGCGGACGGTCAGCTCCCGACCGTTCCGCGCTGGAACGCGGCGAAAATGCCGCTCACTTCCGGACTCGCGCGCGCGGTTCGGAAGTTGCGGACAGAAGTGGAGAAACGGGTGCGCCACAATCCGGACGATGCGGCGATCACCGATTGGCTGGTCGAGAATTATCAGATCTCGATCGTGAATGCCCAAGCCATCGTGGAATTGTTTCGGGCCCAGCTAACGATCTCCGAAATCCCGATCGGGCGAAAAATGCTGATCGAGCTCTACCATGAAGGCGATCACGCGCATTATTTTTTCCATTCGCTCATCGGGCGCAGCGCCAATGACGCGTTGTCGAGAATTGTGGCTCTTCGCGTGAAGGACCGAATCGGCGGCAACGCGCTGGCCACGATCGATGACTACGGCTTTCTGCTTACGTTGCGGCGGTTTCAAGAACTGCCGCTCGAGGATTTACGGCGGTGTTTCGTCCGCGCGAACGCCGAGGACGATTTGGCCAGGGCACTGCGTGGATCGGAACTGGTGAAGTGGCAGTTTCGCGGCGTCGCCCAGACCGGGTTGATGGTGCCGCGAAATCTGCCGGGCCGTCAGAGGAAACAAAAGCAATTGAGCTGGAGCGCGGAAGTTTTGTTTCGTGTCCTTGAACAACACGAGCCGGGGCATCCGCTCCTAGTCGAAGCATATCGGCAGGCAACGCACACTTTTCTCGAGGCGGACAGTGCCTACAAATTCCTGGACGATGTCCAGACCTTCGACTGGAAGCTCCTGGAATTGCCTGTCGTGTCGCCGTTCTCGTTTGCCATCTACGCCAGCGTCATCAAGGAGAACATGATGCTGGAAGACCCGGCGAGCGCGATCGAGCGAATCTATCGTGAAATGTATGCCAAGGTAGAGAGCGCGGCAGCCGGCATGAACCGGGAGAAATAGAGAAGGAGTGGACCTTGCGATCCACTCCTTCTCGTCCGTTGAGCTGGGCTTCTCCTTAGCTTTTGCTCTGCGAAACTTTAGTTTTTGGCCTGCGAGACCACTTCGTTCAGTTTGAATATCGGCAGGAACATCGCGATCACGATGCCGCCGACAATCACTCCGAGGAACACGATCAAAAGTGGCTCAATCAGCGAGGTAAGTGCATCCAGCATGGCCTCGATTTCTTCGTCCCAGAAGTCGGCCATTTTTTCCAGCATAGTGTCGATCTTGCCGGTCGCCTCACCCGCTGCGACCATTCGCAGCATCATCGGCGGGAAGATCGGCTTTTTCGAAAGCGCGACGGAAAGATTGTCGCCTTTCTCCACGTCCTGGCTGACGCCGTTGATGCTCGTTTCCACAACGTGATTCCCGGAAGCGCCACCGACGATGTCGAGCACCTCAAGAATAGGCACACCGCTGCGGATCAATTGCGCGAAGGTGCGCGAAAAGCGCGACATGCAAATCTTATGGATCAGCGGCCCGAAGATCGGGAGCTTCAGCTTCCATTTATCGGCAATCTGCTTGCCACGGGTCGAGCGCAGAAAAGTGCGGATGGCGAAAAATGCACCGCCGAAACCGAGGATAAGAAAGTACCACTCGCCGCGCATGAAATCACTCACGTCGATCAGAAATTGCGTCGGAGCGGGAAGTTTGGCGCCGAAATCCTTGAAGATTTCACCAAAGATGGGCACGACCTTTACGAGGAGGAAGATGGTTATCGCGAAGGCGATGCAAATCACGATGACCGGATAAGTCATGGCCGACTTCACCTTCTTGCGAAGGCGGGCGCTCGCTTCCAGGAAACCAGCCAGCCGGTCCAGAATCTCAGCCAGCAAACCGCCATGCTCACCGGCCTTCACCATGCTTACGAAGAGCCGATCAAACACGCGCGGATGCTTCGCAATCGATTCGTTGAAGGTTTCGCCGCCTTGCACGCGGGTGGTGACGTCACTAATAATGTGGCGCAAGTTGCGCTGCCGCTTCGGGTCGCATTGGTCGTAGAGCGCCGTCATGGCCTGGACCAGCGAAATACCGGCCTCGATCATCGTCGAAAGTTGTCGGGTGAAGAGAACGAGGTCTGTCTCCTTGACGGTCCATGTTTTCTTGCGAGACCGGCTTACCGCGGCCTTTTGCTGGAGCGAAAGCACCATGAGCCCGCGGCTCATCAGGCTGGTTACGGCGTTATCCTCATTGAGAGCGTCTTGGATGCCGGAAACGATCTTTCCAGAGGCGTCACGTGCTTGGTAGGAGAAGGTGGTCATATTATGGTAATTACACTCCGTATAGCAGCTACAATGCCACTCCGGGGTTGCTCGCCCGAAAAAGCCCGGTCTTGAGGGAGTTCGTCCGGGGGCCGATGCTACCAATCTAATGCCAAGCGCCCAGGAGGTTCAGGAGATATCACCAGGACTTCTTGTCTGGCAAGCGTACGACAGCAAAGTGAAGGCGGACTTGTTTTCGACCGCGCTGGAAACTAATGCCGGCACATACTTAGTCGACCCCATTCCATTGACGTCGAAGGGCCTGCTGCCGTTTCGAACGAACCGGCCACAAGTAGCCGGGATTTTTGTCACTAACGCGAACCACGCGCGAGCGGCCACGGACTTTGCCAAGACTTTCTCCGTCCCTCTTTACGTTCATGGCGAATTACACGGAAGCCCTGATTTTCTGCAGGCGACGGGGGTCGAGGATGGCGAAGTATTTTCTAACGGACTTACTGCGGTGGCGATCGACGGTGGGCCCGCCGGCGAGATGGCCGTGCACTATAATGATAACGGAGGCACAATGGTCGTCGGTGACGCACTCATTAATTTCGAACCCCATGGGTTCGGATTGCTGCCGACCAAGTATTGCCTGAACTCCAAACTGATGCGGCGGTCGCTCGAGAAATTACTCGATTACCCTTTTGAGCGCGTACTTTTCGCACACGGGACACCGATTCTCGCCCGTGCGCGCGCGCGCCTGGAGCAACTTCTCGGGGCGATCCGTTAGCCTCTGGGACTCATGGCCCTCGAAGACAAAACGCTGCCGCGACCAAATATCATCCCGCGATTTCTTCGGCTGATCCGGTTCTCGCATACGGTCTTCGCCCTCCCCTTTGCCTTGGGGGCACTCCTGGTGGCGGCAAATGGTCACCCGACGCTGCGGACACTGCTCCTCGTGCTCACGTGCTTGGTCCTGGCGCGCACCGCCGCGATGCTATTTAACCGATTGTGCGACTGGTCCCTGGATCAAACAAATCCACGAACCGCGGCTCGACATCGTCTCTTGGAAAGATCGGTCGCCTGGACGCTTCTGGCGATCAGCGCCGTTGGATTTCTTATCGCGAGCGCGGCGATCAACCGCATGACCGGGCTCCTCGCGCCGGTCGCGCTGCTGATTATTTTCTTCTACTCACTGACGAAGCGGTTCACCAGCGCGACCCACTTTTTCCTCGGTTTCGCCCTCTCGGTCGCGCCTGCCGGCGCCTGGATTGCGCAAACCGGCCGGCTCGATTTGCCGCCTTTGGTTCTAGGCGCTGGAGTAATCTGCTGGGTGGCAGGCTTTGACCTGATTTACGCAACGCAGGATGTAGATTTCGACCGCCGAGAGGGGTTGCGCTCGCTGGTCGTTAGGCTAGGGGTCGCGCAGAGTTTGCGCCTGGCGCAGTGGCTCCACTTCCTCATGTTCCTGGCGCTGGTCGCGTTCGGTTTCACTGCGAAACTCGGAACCGTATATTACGCGGCCATGCCTCTGGTTGCCGTCGCGCTTTTCTACGAACATTGGAGCGCCGGCAAACTGGACCTCGCCGGGATCAACCGCGCGTTCTTTCAGAGCAACGCTTTCGTTGGTGGGATCTTCCTCGCGGCCGTCGCGATCGATCGCTGGCGTTGATTACGGTTCCAGTTGCGCGATACGTTGCGCATGGCGACCGCCTTCGAAAGCCGTCGTCAACCAAACCCGCACAATAGCGAGGGCGGTCTCCTCCGGGATCACGCGCTGCCCCATCGAGAGCACGTTCGCATCGTTATGCTGGCGCGAGAGGCGGGCGGTCTCTTCATTCCAGCAGAGCGCACAGCGCACTCCGCGCACTTTGTTCGCCGCCATGGCCTCACCGTTTCCCGAACCGCCGAAGACTATTCCACGCTCGCACTTCCCGGCCGCCACCGCTGCGGCCGCAGGTCTAACGAAGAGAGGATAATCGACCGGTTCCTCGCTCATCGTGCCGAAATCTATCACCTCATGGCCGAGCTGCCCGAGCAGTTCCTTCACTTTTTCTTTGTAAAGGAAGCCGGCGTGATCAGTCCCAAGCGAGATTCTCATGCAAGGCGTTTTAATCCCCGCCGGGCCACAGTGTCGAGCGAAAGCGGTCAGGCGGCGCCGTGAAGTTCGGCGAGCTGCTTCCAAATTTCTCGCTCGCGCTCAGTCAGCTTTTTCGGAATCTGGATCTGCGTCACCACGAACAAATCGCCGCGCACTCCAGCCACGGTCGGGAGTCCGTGCCCGCGCAAGCGAAACCGCTGACCGGCTTGTGTTCCCGCCGGAAGTTTTAGCCGTGCACTACCCTCCAACGTCGGCACTTCCAGGACACCTCCCAGGACCGCCTGCCACGGCGGTATCTTGACCTCGTAAATCAAATCGCTTCCCTCGACGGTAAAATCCGGATGCCGCGCCAGGCGCACCCGAAGAAATAGATCGCCGCTCTTCCCACCGCCCGCCCCCGCTTCGCCCTGGCCGGCCAGCCGAATGCGTTGCCCTTCGTGCACGCCTTTCGGAATTTTTACCTGATAGGTCTCAACCTTGTTCGAATTGCTCCGGCGCAGCGAGACGGTCCGTTTCGATCCGTGAAGTGCTTCTTCGAGCGTGACCATGATATCGGCTTCGACATCGCTTCCTCGTTCGGCCCCCCTCGGCCGCTGTCCAAAACTGCCGCCGCCAAACCCTCCCTGCCCACGCCCGCCTCCGAAAAACTGTTCGAAGAAATCGCTGAAGCCGGTTCCGCCGAATTCGAATTCCACACCGCCATCGCCGCCGCCATAACGATGGAACCCGCCGCCTGGCTGTTGCGACTCCCACCCGGGTGGCGGCTGAAATCCGCCAGGCTGGTTCCAATTGGCCCCGAGTTCGTCGTACTTCTTCCGTTTCTCCGGATCGCCGAGGACTTCGTAGGCTTCGTTGAGCTGTTTGAACTTTTCCTCCGCCGTCGCCTTGTCCTTGTTGACATCGGGATGGTACTTGCGCGCCAGCTTGCGAAACGCCTTCTTAATTTCGTCGTCGGTCGCGGTCTTGGAAACGCCCAGCGTCTCGTAATAATCTCGGAACTGGACAGCCATCGGTTCTCGCAAGGTTCTGCGCGGTAGGGCAACTAAGCAACCGGCCTCATCGGTCCCGTAAAAGAAATGCAACCGCCTGCGCATGGACAGCCCGCGCGAACGATCCCAATCAGCCACATCCTTTTCGGAGCTTTCTTCGCAAGGAGCGCTCGCCACGCCGAGCGCCGGCATCTATGTTAAGTCATGCGCGAGGTTGGCAAAATGCTCGCCGTCTTTGGCGGCGTGATCATGATCGTCGGCCTCGTGCTCTGGGCCGGATTTGGCGCGCGCTGGCTTGGCCGGCTACCCGGCGATATCCGAATCGAACGCGGAAATTCAGCTTTCTATTTTCCGATCGTCACCTGCCTCATCCTTAGCATTGTCATTAGTCTCATCATGTCGCTCTTCCGTCGGTGAGGCGGCCGCGACTGCAATGAGCCTCGCGTCGCGCCGACAACAATTGCTGAATCAGCATGTCGTTCGTTTGCTCCAATGTCGACGCTGCCCGCGAATGCTGCCTCCGCCGGTTTCTGGCGGACCGATCCTCAGCAAGGTGATGCTCGTTGGTCAGGCGCCGGGTGTGCGAGAACCGGTTTTGCGCAAGCCGTTCGCTTGGACCGCGGGCCGCACGCTGTTTGGTTGGTTCCATGAATTCTGCCGTCTGAGTGAAGCGGAGGTGCGCGCTCAAATTTATTTCGCGGCGGTTTGCCGCTGTTTTCCCGGAAAGACAGCGGCAGGCGGCGACCGCGTTCCAGCGCCGGACGAGATTCGGAATTGTTCGACCTGGATGAATGATGAAATCGATCTTCTGCAACCACGTCTGGTGATCCCGGTTGGCAAACTTGCGATCACGCAGTTTCTTGCTTTCGAAAAGCTTGATGAAGTCATCGGCCGATCGTTCCGGCTGCGCCGCAACCGCCGTGCATTCGATCTGATCCCCTTGCCCCATCCATCCGGGGCGTCGCCTTGGCACCGCATTCCGCCGGGGATCGGATTGTTGCGCAAGGCGATGCGATCAATCGCTCGGCACCCCGCCATGCAGAATCTCCCCGCCAGGAACCCATGCGGACGCTAGATCCGTTCGGCGGTCATAGACCGCCGCTACAGGCTCTTCAATTCGACGTTGGACGTTGAGCGTTGAACGTTGAACGTTCCTCTCTTCCGGCAATGACCACGAAAACTCTCACCCGCGCCGATCTCCCCGACTCCGATAAATGGGATCTGACCCATCTTTTCAGCGAGGCGGATAAATGGACGGAGGACTTCGCCTGGATTCAGCAGACCTATCCGGAGCTCACAAAGTGGAAGGGCCGGCTCGCCGAGTCAGCCAGGACGTTGGCGGCGTGCCTGGAATTTGAGAAATCGCTCGATCAAAAAATCGAGCGAGTCGCTCACTACGCTTCGCTCCAGCTCGCCGAAGACAGCGCGAACCCGGAATATCTCGCTCGCATGGGGCAGTTGCAGAATCTGCTCACCAAGATTGGCGAAGCGGCGTCCTTCCTGGGCCCGGAAATCCAGGCGATCCCCGACGAAAAGTTCGCGCAATTTCTGGGAGACCCGGCCCTGGCCGCGTGGAAGACCGCGCTCAAGAAAATCCGCCGGATGAAACCGCACGTCCTCTCGGAGCGAGAAGAGCGCCTGCTCGCGCTCGGGAGTTCTGCGCTCGATGGCTACGACGACACGTTTTCGCAACTGACCGACGTCGACATGAAATTCGGTGTGTTAACCGACGAGAAAGGGGAAGAGAAACCGCTCACCCAAAGTTCCTATAGCTCCTTCCTGGTGAAGCGAGATCATGCGCTGCGCAAACGGGCATTCCATCAATTCTACGAGGAGTTCCAGGATCACCAATTCACCCTCGCTTCGTCCCTTTCCTACTCGGTCAAGGCCGACGTCTTTCGCGCGCGCGCTCGAAATTTTCCATCGGCGCTCGAAGCCTCGCTCTTCCGCGACGACGTTCCGGTGGCGGTTTATGACGGACTGATTTCAGCGGTTCGAAAGAATCTCGCGCCGCTCTTTCGCTATTACGAATTGCGCCGGCGCGTCCTCGAATTGCCTGAGCTGCACCATTACGACACCTATGTCCCACTCGTTCCGGAGATCGATTCCCGCGTTACTTTCGACGAGGCGGTCGAACAGATTCTCGCCGCGTTCGATCCGCTCGGTCCGGAATACACCACGGCTTTGAGCGAAGGTTTGCGCGGGCGCTGGTGCGATCGTTACGAAACGAAAGGAAAACGCAGCGGCGCTTTCTCCTCTGGCAGTTTCGGCGCGCCGCCCTATATCCTGATGAACTATAAGAGCGACGTTTTTTCCGACGTCTATACTCTGGCCCACGAAGCGGGGCATTCGATGCACACCTGGTTCGCGCAACGATCGCAAACCTTCCAGGATTACGATTACCCCATTTTCCTGGCCGAAGTCGCCTCCACCTTTAACGAAGAGCTCCTCACGCATCATCTTCTCGAGAAGACCGGCGACAAAAAGATGCGCGCTTACATCATTAACCGGCAGATCGACGACATCCGCGGCACGCTTTTCCGGCAAACGATGTTCGCCGAGTTTGAGAAAGTGATCCACGCGATTGAAGAACGCGGCGACGCTCTCACGCTCGATGTCTTCAAAACGGAGTACCGCAGTTTGCTCCAGACCTATTTCGGAGCGGGTGTCGTGCTCGACCCGCAGCTCGATCTCGAATGTTTGCGGATCCCGCATTTCTACAATGCGTTCTACGTTTACAAGTACGCCACGGGAATCTCGGCCGCGGTCGCGCTCGCCGAACGCGTTCTGGCCAAGAAAGCAGGCAGCGTGGAAAGCTATCTCGCGTTCCTGAAATCGGGCGGTTCCAGGTTTCCCCTCGAAACCTTGCAGTCCGCCGGGGTCGACATGACAACCTCGGCGCCGATTGAAAGCACTCTTCGGCTTTTCGAGAGGCGGCTGGCCGAACTCGAAACCCTCCTGGTAAAATAACGCCAATTCGGAGGCTCGGAGCCCAGCGATGGGCGCGGTATTTGCTAAACAAGAGACCGTGCAGTTTGAATGGCAGTTGCAGGCCGCCTGCGGCTACGCAGAGCTGGGCATGACGCGAGAATCGCTCGCCGAGCTCGATGCAATTTCAGCGCGCTTTCAAAACCGCCCAGAGGTGCTTCAGCTTCGCCTTCATCATCTCATGAAGAAGAAGAAGTGGGCCCTAGCCCTTCGCGTCAGCCAGAAGCTCTGTCGTGTTGCTCCCGATGCCGGGGCGGGGTTTCTTCATGCCGGGTTCTGTCTGCATCAGCTCGGCAAAACGGCGGAAGCCAGGCACCTTCTGATTACCGGTCCGGTCGCGCTCCTGAAGGAGCCCATTTATTACTACAACATGGGGTGCTACGAAGCGCTTCTCGGCAATGTCCACGACGCCCAGGCGAATCTGCAAATCAGCTTCAAGATGGACAGCTCCTTCCGCGATCTGGCGAAAAAAGATCCGGATCTCAAAGCGCTTCACGCGGTCATCTGACTCGGCGGTTTCCAAGCGCGCGTTTTGAAAGCGCCTCTCCCTGGTCTACGCTCGACGGTTGTCGATGGAACTTTCCGCAGATCAACTTCGTGAACGCATCACTCCCCTTTTCGAGGAAAACTTCGCGCGCTTTGGTGAACTCGGCGCGGCGGTGTCCGTTTGGCAGAATGGAAAATCGCTCCTGGAATTGCGGGGCGGATTTCGCGACGCGAAACGCGAGACGCCTTGGACCGCCGACACACTCGTCTTGTTTTGGTCGGCGACGAAAGGTTTGGGCAGCGCATGTGTGCTGCACCTTTTGCACGAGCGCGGCGTCGACCTAACGCGCCGCGTGGCCGAGTTCTGGCCGGAGTTTGCCCAGGCCGGCAAAGGCAGGATCACCCTCGCTCAACTGCTTTCGCATCAAGCCGGCTTGTGCGCCTTGGACGAGACGGTTGATGTGACTGACTATCCCGCTGTCATCGCCGCGCTGGAAAAGCAGGCGCCGCTCTGGCCGCCGGGAACGGGGCATGGCTATCACGCGCGGACCTTCGGATTTCTTCTTGATGAGCTGGTCCGCCGCCGCGCGGGAATCACCATGAGCGAATATTGGAGAACGATATTTGCCGATCCGCTTGATCTCGATATCTGGATCGGATTGCCGGACTCCGAGCAATCGCGCGTCGCCACGATCTACCCGGCGAAGGCTGGCGGAGCGGCGACCCCGGCGTCATTTTATCGGGACCTCGCCACGCCTGGAACCCTGGCGCGAAAAGCTTTCACCTCCCCGCGCGGACTGCACGCCGTGAGCGACATGAACAGCAGAGAAAACCGTGCGAGGCCGATCGTTTCCTTCGGCGGAATCGGCAACGCGACATCGCTGGGAAAATTCTACGCGATGCTGGCAAATGGCGGAGAACTCGACGGCCGCCGATTTTTCGCGGTGGAAACGATCGCGCAAATGACCACGACGCTGGCGTCTGGTCTCGATCGCGTTTTCCAGATTCCCACCGCCTTCTCCGCCGGTTTCATGAAGGATCCGCCGGAAGCCACACGACGAATCTTCGGTCCCTCTCCTCTCGCCTTCGGTCATCCGGGCGCGGGCGGCAGTCACGCCTTCGCCGATCCCGGGCATGGCATCTCGTTCGCGTATGTCATGAATCAAATGGAGCAATCGCTCCTGCCTAACGAAAAGTCGTTGAGGCTCGTGGATGCGATTTATTGCCGATCTTGCCTGCAGAAACCTGCAAGGACGTGATCGCCCATGCAGGGTGTAGGTGGACGCGGAAGTCCACGTGCGAGCGCGCGCGAATCTTCGAACGCAGGACAGCAGTGTTCTTGCTCGAACATGGTCAGCCAGTGGGAAGTTTCGGGCCAGATGTTCGTGTCTTACGCCACTGCCCGTTCACGGACATGTTTGGGTAAAGTGTGCGGTCAGCTCACGGTTAGTGCTCACGGTAAAACTGTAACTCGCTGACGTGCTTGCTACCGAGCCATCTTTATTAGTCCAGTTCGCGAAATTGTGGCAGCTGTCAGGTGTGGCGAGAACTGTTGCAGTCGATCCACAAACATAATTTCCCTGACCGCTCGTAGTTCCTCCGCTACTGGTCAAAACTCTAATTTTGCAGCTAATTTGGGCGAAGTGTGCGGTCAGCTCACGGTTAGTACTCGCGGTGAAGCTGTAACTCGCTGACGTGCTTGCTACCGAACCATCTTTATCAGTCCAGTTCGCGAAATTGTGGCAGCTGTCAGGTGTGGCGAGAACTGTTACAGTCGATCCACAAACATAATTTCCCCGACCGCTCGCAGTTCCCCCGCTACTGGTCACAACTCTGATCTTGTAGGACGTTTGAACAAAGTGCGCCAGCAGCGTTCGGGCGTATGTGGGGGTAAACGTATAGTCTTGCGACGTGCTTTGCACCTGCCCGTTCTCGGTCCAGTTTACAAAATTGGAGCAGTTGTTCGGCGTAGCTCTGACGGTGACAGTTGAATTCTGGTTATAGAGGCCGCTCACCGTTCCGGCTGTAACTGGCGAAGCGCTCACCGTAATGGTGTAGCCTGCAAAAAAGTTAAGTGGCCTGGTCCCGGTGCCGTTCACGTTGTTTCCGACGGGCTGACAGATCGAGCGTAGAGGCGGTCTAATTGTGATCGTATCCGGTTGTGGTGGTGGTGGAGCAGGCCCGCAGGGAGGGTTAAAGCAGCCCGAAATGGTGTGATCTCCGTCGAAGCTCAAACCAGCCGGGAGCCCAGCGGACGACATCCCCTGATGCTTAATCCCATCATCGCCAATGTAAACGAATGTCCCAATTTGATCCGCAGTTATTGTGTAGGAGAAGAATTGACCGGGCGTAAGAATGGCGCTTTCGGCGCTGGTGATAATTGGAACGGTCGCGTCGGAGATGAACGTTAATTGGAGGGTTCCGGTTGCTTCCGAGGCTCCGTCGATCGCAGTTACTGCAACGATGAAATTCCCGACCGACGTAGGGGTTCCGGAGATAAGGCCAGTGACGGCGTTGCCATTCAATCCATGTGGCAAATTACCAAAGCTGAAATGTGTAGCTGCGCTTCCGCCGGTTGCCAGCGCCTGAAAGCTGAAGGTCTGGCCATTTCGACCTGTCGTACTTGTGCTACTTACGACTGTCAGCCCACCAGCGGTGGGCGCTGCCAGCCCACCGGCGGTGGGCGCTGGGAACACACCAATGTCGAAGGTAGAGTTACCAGTGCCACTCGCATTCGTAGCGTGGAGGTGTATTCTGTATTTGCCGGCAGTTGTCGGGACTCCGTAGAGTAGGCCTGACGTTGGGTCTAAGGTTAATCCGGGCGGAAAAGGATTGTTCACGCCTGGTGGGTCAAAGGTATAGCTTGTAGGATTATTTGTTGCCGTGACCTGATAGATAAACGGTTGACCAACCACGGCAGTCCCCAAGATAGTCCCGCCGATCGCGTACAAAATGCCATCAACAAACTGGGCGCTAAAGCCGGCTCGGGACGTGGGCATCGGAGTTTTTTGCGTCCATGAACCCATACCTCCGTTGGCCGCTGGATCGAACGCTTCAACGTCGTTAAAAAGGTAGTCGATCGGAACCCTGATCCCTTGTCCGCCGACTGCATAAATGATGTTATTGAATACGCCAATGCCAAATTGATCGCGCCCCGTCGGAATATCCGTTTTCGTTGTCCATTGATCCGTTACGGGATCATAAGCCTCGACCTTCACCGAATTGGGGAGATCGTTACTTATTCCGCCGGAGATCGCATATAGAATGTCGTTCACAACGGCCGCGCCGAGAGCACCACGCGGGGTGGGCATATCAGTCCTCGTTTCCCAACTGTCTGTCGCCGGATCGTACATGACCGTGCTCCCGCCGGAGTGCCCACAACAGACACCTACAACATACAGCTTGCCATCAATCACACCGCTGGCAGCGCCGTAGCTCGTCTGTGGCATATCATGCTTCTGCGTCCAGGAGCCCATTCCACCGTTAGCCGCCGGACCGAATGCGTAGAGCGTCGCTGTGCCTGCGGTAGTATCGTCATAGCCTCCGGCCACGTAGACGATACCGTCAATCGCGCCACACGCCGGTTGACCCCGACCCTCTGGCATCGGGGTCTTGGTTGTCCATGCATCTGTTGCTGGATTATATGCTTCAACAT
>JBEEHC010000125.1:0-51616 GCA_041167205.1 Verrucomicrobiota bacterium | reverse complement strand
CAAAAAAAAGTCCGCCAGAGAACTACGGCAAGGAGGATCAGACTACCGTTGCTGCATTCCTGCTCTGGCGGGGTTCGTAAGTCCTCAGTCCATAGCCCCTGACGGAGACAAACTGTTCGCGAAAGATCGCCATCGCGCAACGGTCTTTTGCTGAATGTAGAGGCGCTTGTGCCAAGCGCCTATTATTTGGCCACGCGCTTGGCACAAGCGTCTCTACATCCCCCGCGCCTAACCGAACGGCATGTTCGACTTGATCCGATAGGTATCCGTCTTGTCGACTTCAGCCGACTTGGCCATGTGGCGTTTGCGCTTGGCGCTCTTCGAGGAAAGCAGATGCCTGCGCGAAGCATGTTGCCGCATGACTTTGCCCGTCCCGGTGATCTTGAACCGCTTCGAGACTGCCTTTCGTGTTTTGTTGCGCGCGATTGCTTTCGGCATAAGGCGCGGAAGATAGCGGCAGTTTCGCCTCGTGACAAACGCTATTGCGCTCAGGCTCCAGCGCGAGAACAAAGTGCTCGCTTCCAGTTTTTAACAGCGGAAATTGCGCGCATGGAAAGCGCCCCTTCACACATCCCCCACGTCGTGATAGTGGGGGCCGGCTTTGGCGGGCTCGAGGCCGCGAAGAAGCTCGGCAAGGAAGCGGTGCGGGTGACCGTGCTCGACCGGACAAATCATCATCTCTTCCAGCCGCTCTTGTACGAAGTCGCGACTGCCGCGCTTTCTCCAGCGGATATCGCCGCGCCGATCCGCCACATCCTGAGCGACTTCTTGAACACGGAGGTGATTCTGGCGGAAGTGAAGTCGGTCAATGTAGGGGCGAAGACCGTGGACATCGGCGATCGGGAAATCGCCTACGACTATCTCATTCTCGCGACCGGCTCACGACATTCCTATTTCGGACATGACGAATGGGAAAGATTCGCACCGGGCCTGAAGAGTCTCGAGGACGCAGTGGAAATCCGCCGGCGTCTGCTGCTGGCCTTCGAATACGCCGAGAAAATCACGGACGAAGCGGCCAAAGCGGCGGCGATGACCTTCGTCGTCATCGGTGGCGGACCGACCGGGGTGGAAATGGCGGGGGCGATTGCCGAGATTTCGCGTTACACGCTCGCGAAAGATTTCCGGCACATCGATCCTGCGAGCGCGCGGGTGATTTTGGTGGAGGGCGAGCAACGCGTCCTTTCCAGTTTTCCGGAAGACTTATCCGTGAGCGCGATGAAGCAGCTGAAACAGCTCGGTGTCGAAGTGCGTACCGGCATTCACGCAAGAAACCTGACCGATGCAGGCGTTGAAGTCGGCGAGGAATTCATCCCCTGCCGGGTGAAAATCTGGGCCGCGGGCAATGCGGCCTCCTTTGTCGGAAAAACAATGGGCGTTCCGGTCGACAAGGCCGGACGCGTCATCGTGAACGAGGACCTAACCATCCCCGGTCACCGCGAAGTCCAGGTGATTGGAGATCTCGCAAATTTTGTCCATCACGATGGCAAGCCACTGCCAGGCGTTTCGCCGGTCGCGATGCAAGAAGGTCGTCACGCCGCGCGGAATATCCTGGCGATGGTCGATGGCCGGAAGCCCCAGCGCTTTCGTTATTGGAACAAGGGAAGTATGGCGACAATTGGCCGGAACAAAGCAGTCGCGGACTTGAATTTCATTCATCTCAGCGGACTGCCGGCATGGGTCGTGTGGCTTTTCGTCCACATCATTTTTCTGGTCGGCTTCCGCAATCGTATCGCCGTGCTGATGGAATGGGCATGGGCCTACCTCACTTTCAATAAAGGCGCGCGGCTCATCACGCGGAACTTTCAGGCCGAAACTCGACCTCCAGCATGACGGGATGCGAGGCCGCTATCTATTGCCTCACTTTCGAATAGCCATCGTCGGTTCGGGCGCGATCGGATGTTATTACGGGGCGAAACTCGCCTATTTTGGGCGAGACGTGCATTTCTTGATGCGCGGCGACGTCGCGGAGATCCGCCGCTTTGGAATTCGGATTCGCGGCAAAGGCGAGAACCTGCGCGTGGCAAAAGTGAATCACCACGCGTCTACCGAAGAGATTGGGCCGTGCGATCTCGTTTTCGTCGCGGTCAAGGCGACATCAAACAGCGATCTCCTCGAACTGATCCCGCCGCTTCTGCGCGACAAGACGATGTTGCTCACTTTGCAAAACGGTTTCGGCAACGAGGAATTCCTGGCGGAGAATTTCGGCGCGGAACGTGTGTTGGGCGGACTTTGCTTTGTCTGCCTCAACCGCGTTTCACCGAGTGTGATCGAGCTCTACGATCCCGGCCGGGTCGCGATCGGCGAATACAACCACTGCCCTCAGCCGCGGACGCATGACGTCGCCTGGGAGTTCAAGCGGTGTGGGGTGATCTGCAGTGTCGTGGAGAACCTCGTGCTCGAACGCTGGCGCAAACTGGTCTGGAACATTCCGTTCAACGGTCTCTCAGTCGCGGCCGGAGGAATAGACACCGAATCTATTCTTTCAGATGAATATCTTCGAAGTGAATGCCTCGCATTGATGGAAGAAGTTATCGTCGCTGCGAACAAGTGTGGATTTCCACTGCCCGCCGCGGCGGCGCTCGAGCAAATAAAACGGACGGAATCGATGGGAGCCTACAAGCCCTCGACCCTCATTGATTTCCAAGCCGGCCGCCCGCTTGAGGTAGAGGCGATCTGGGGCGAACCGTTGCGCCGGGCCGTTGCCGCCGGGGCCTCTGCGCCGCGACTGCAAGCTCTTTATGCAAAGCTCAAGGCAATGGATTCACAACGGGCCAGTGAAACAACTGAAGCGCAGGCGCGAGCGTAAGGTGAAAAAAGCAGATCACGCGACCGGTACAGCGCCCCGGATCACCGTGCAGAACCGGCAAAGGGCAATGCGTCTCCCACTCGCGGCGTTGCAAGAGTTCGCGTCGCGTGCGCTCGCGAAGTGCCTGAAGATTCCGAGGAAAAAACTCGGTGGCCTGGCGAGCGTGGCGGAGCTGAATGTGATCCTGGTCTCGAACCGGCGCATGGCGGAATTGCACCGCCGTTTCCTTCATCTCCCCGGGCCGACGGATGTAATTACATTTCAGCACGGCGAGATTTTTATCAGCGCCGAGACAGCGCGAGCTCACGCGCGTCGATTTGGGAATTCGCTCGAGACTGAGCTGCGTTTGTACATCGCGCATGGGCTTCTCCATCTGCATGGGTTTGACGACAAGGCGCCCGCCGACGCCGCGGAAATGGAACGCGCGCAGAAGAAACTCGTGGCGGCTCTTCTCCTGTAGCGACGGTCTATGACCGCCGATAGCACGTCCTACGCACACCGACTGCGGTCATAGACCGGCACTCCAGTTGAGTGGCATCGGTTGAACCGGGCATAGCCTGTGGTAGCGTCTTTTTCATGATTTGGCAGCCACGAAGGGATGGCGGAAGTGGCGCCAGGTAACTGACTGACGCCGCGCCGGTTCGCCCCGATGCACACTCCCTTCGAGTTATCAGTCGAAAATCCCGCCATCGAGCAAGAGACTCGCACGGCCGAGGAACTCGATCTTCCATGGCAGGTCGTCGTGCACAATGACCCGGTCAACTTGATGACCTACGTCACGATGGTCTTCCAGAAAGTGTTTGGCCTCCCGCGCGAGCAAGCTGAGAAACACATGCTCGAAGTGCATCAACAGGGGCGCTCGATTCTATGGAGCGGCATGCGGGAACGCGCGGAGCTTTACGTCCAGCAACTGCACGGTTACCTGCTCCTCGCTACGCTCGAACGAACAAGCTGATATGGAAATTCGCCGCCAGGGAGATTGCCTCGAGATTTCCGAGCTCGATCCCTTTCTGGCTGAACTTCTGCGGCAGATTCCGGAGAGCACGCGGACCGACGGGGTAGAGGCGGCACAGCAACGTTTGTTCAGTTCGCCCGCCCCAGCCTCGGAGCGGGAAACGTGCGCGGAATGGAAGCTGTATGTCGAGCCGGAATTGCGCCGCCTTTTTCAGACGGCGACGGAGACCGTCGTGCTCGACTTGCAGCAGCTCAACGGAAGCACAAAACCATTCGCAAATTGCACGCTGCGAATTCCGACCAAGAATGCGGACGCGTGGCTAAACGCGCTGAACCAGGCCCGCCTGGTCATCGCCGCCAAGTACAATTTCAACGAGGCCGAGCTGTGCGATCACTATCGTTCCCCGATCGGATCACGGCGCGACCTTGGTTTGTTCCAGGTGAATTTCTACGGATTTCTCCAGGAATTTATTTTGCACGAGCTGAAAATGTAGAGGCGCTCGCCGCAGCGAGCGCCTCTACATTTCACAGAACCGTGTTAGCTCGCTTGCCGCTTGCGCACCATCGTCATCAGCCGCTCTTTCAGGGCGTCGGACGATGTCGCGGGACGCAAACTCAGGGCGAACGCTTCGTGCATGCTGTAACACTGGGCGATGTAATCTTCCGCCGGTTTCCCAAACTGTTTGCGGGCCAGCTCAAAGGCCTCAGTCTCTTCCGCTTCCAGCGCGCCGATGACATAAAGGCGCGCCTGGTTCTGAAATTCTTCAAAGCTCATCTCTCAGCTCCTTCAGGCCGTCGTAGATTTTCTTTAGCCCTAATTCGAGCCGCGTTTTGACCGTGCCTAATGGTGTATTCGTATGTGCGGCGATTTCGCGCTGACTCATTCCCCGAAAAAATGCGAGATTTATGGCCTGCTGCTGGGCCACGGGCAGGGTGTCGATCACGCGGCGCACGAGAATTCGTGTGTCGCTGAAGGTGATTTCTTCCTCGGTCGCGTTGTGCACCCATGCGTCCGGTTGCTGCTCCGTCTCGGTTTGCAACCGCTCCCCCGCACGCGCGTAGGCCTGTTTTTTCCGCAGGCCGTCGATCGCGCGGCGTCGCGCCAGGGTCACCATCCAGCCGAGCGGTTTCCCCTTTTGCGCGGAGAAATTTTTCGCCTGGTTCCAGATCTCCATAAAGATTTCCTGCAGGAGATCGTCGGCTTCCGCCTCATTATGAATCACGCGCAGGATGAGCGCCTTCAGGATGCCGTTGTATCGATCATACAAAAGCGAGAGCGCCTCAGGATCTTCCTTTTGGATCGCGTGCATGAGTTCGAGATCGGTCGGCGCGCCCGGCTCGAGTTCCGGCGTGGACGCGGGCATGCGCGGAGCCGCCGCGTCGACCGGCTCCTCCTGCGCTGCGTTCTTGGGTAAGAAGTCCATCATCAGGATCGTCCTATGCGTTCCTGTGTTTTTCCACCCATTCTTTCAGGTGGGTCTCTAGAACGCTCAGCGGCAAAGCGCCATTCTTCAGGACCTCATCGTGGAAAGCAGGCTCGTCAAACTTCTGGCCGAGCTCTTTTTCCCCATTGCTGCGCAGTGCACGGATTTTCAATTGGCCAATCTTATACCCGAACGCCTGGAACGGCCAGACGATGTAACGATCCCCCTCGACTTCGATGTCGTGCGGAGGATTGCCCGTGTTCTCCTCGAAGTATTTGATCGCCTGTTCGCGACTCTAATCCATCGAGTGCAAGCCGGTATCCACGACGAGGCGGACCGCGCGCAACATTTCGTCCCCGAGATGACCGAAGTTTGGTAAGGAGCGCCGCTTACAAACCGTCGCGCTCCGCGGAATCTATTCGGCTTGACCGTGTCGACGAGCGCGCGCTAGTTTCCGATCTGACCAATTCCTCGTAAGGAGACAATCTGAAAAACACCATGCGCTTACTCGCAATCGCGACCTTTTTCCTCGCCGCTGCGCCATTTGTGCGGGCGCAAGATGCCGCCTCCACTCCTTTCAAACACAAGAGTCCGGCGCCGGCCGAAGAATCGGTCACGCCAATTTCGACACCGCCCAAATCGAGGCCGAGTCCAACGCCTGAAGCGACGGAGACTTTGACTCTGCAGCCGATGACGACCCCCCTTTTCGAGCCGATACCAACGCCGACTCTTGAGCCAATAGCGTCTCCTCGTCCGAGACCAGCGGCGACTGTAGCCTTGCCAACGCCGAGGCCGCTCGCGACCACCACGCCCCGACCAATACCGACTCCACCGCCCAGACCAGTTGCAACGCCCAGACCCAAACCAACTCCGACCCCCAGGCCAATCGCAACTCCAACCCCAAAACCAACGCCGAAACCAACTCCGATCTCAACGCCGGTTCCCGCTGAGTCACCGGCCCTGGATCAAAACCAAGGCGACATCGGCTCGAAGTTGAAAGCTCTCGAACAACGTTGGGAAAGTTCCTTCCTGACGCATGACGTCTCGATCATCGAGCAGCTGGTGGCGGACGACTTTGTCGGCACTTCCTCCAGCGGCAAGGTGGGGAACAAGTCGACGATGATTGCAGAGGCGCGGAAAGATAAGAACGTCTACGCGACCGCCGCGTCCTCCGATATGACTGTGCATTTTTTCGGTCCGAGCGTGGCGGTCGTCACCGGCATCGCGCGGGAAACCGGCAAGACTCTGGCGGGCAAGGCTTTTTCGCAGGCCTATCGTTTTACCGACACTTGGGTGGAGCGTAACGGCGAGTGGCAGTGCGTCGCGGCTTCCGCGATGGCCCTCCCGAAGAAATAACGCTGAAGCCTCTTCTGTAGGCGCTTCGCCGTGCGAAGCGTTTCTTGCGCGATCGGTCACGCCGTCGCGCGTGGCAGCGACAGGAATCGAACGATTGCGCGGCGGCTATTGTTGCGCCAACTGTTAGCCGCATGTCACAGCCCGCGAGTGATCCCGCCGTCGATCCCCTCTGGTACAAGGACGCGATCATCTACGAGCTGCACGTCAAGACCTTCCACGACAGCAACGGTGACGGCATCGGTGATTTTCGCGGCCTGATCGAGAAGATCGATTATCTCCAGGAGCTCGGCGTCACCGCCATCTGGCTGCTGCCCTTTTATCCTTCTCCCCTGCGCGATGACGGCTACGACATCGCCGACTATTACGACGTCAATCCGAACTACGGAACGCTCGCCGATTTCCAGGCCTTTCTTGCCGCCGCCCATGAGCGCGGCCTGAAGGTGATCACGGAACTCGTGATCAATCACACCTCCGATCACAACCCGTGGTTCCAGAAATCGCGCCGGGCCGCGCCCGGATCGCCGGAGCGCAACCTATATGTCTGGAGCGATACGCCGGAAAAATACAAGGAGGCGCGGATCATCTTCAAAGATTTCGAGACCTCGAACTGGTCGTGGGATCCGGTGGCGAAGGCTTATTACTGGCACCGCTTTTATTCGCATCAGCCCGACCTGAATTTCGATAACCCGGAGGTCCACGCCCTCGTTGAGAAGGTGCTCGATTTCTGGCTGAACATGGGCGTCGACGGCTTGCGGCTCGATGCTGTGCCTTACCTATATGAGCGCGAAGGGACGAGCTGCGAGAATCTTCGCGAGACGCACGAATACCTGGTGAAATTACGCGCGCACGTCGACGCGCATTTCCAAGGCCGCATGCTTCTGGCCGAGGCAAACCAGTGGCCCGAAGACGCCGTGGCCTACTTCGGCAAAGGCGACGCGTCGCACATGAACTTCCACTTTCCGCTCATGCCGCGGATGTTCATGTCGTTGCAGATGGAGGACCGATTTCCGATCATCGACATTCTAGATCAGACACCGGCGATTCCCGAGAACTGCCAATGGGCAATGTTCCTGCGCAATCACGACGAGCTCACTCTCGAAATGGTGACCGACGAGGAGCGCGATTACATGTATCGCGTTTACGCGAACGATCCGCTGGCGCGCATTAATCTCGGCATCCGCCGCCGCCTCGCGCCCTTGCTCGCGAACAGCCGCCGCAAGATCGAGCTGCTCAATATTTTGCTCTTCTCCATGCCCGGGACGCCCGTCCTCTACTACGGCGACGAAATCGGGATGGGCGACAATTTTTATCTCGGCGACCGCAACGGCGTGCGTACGCCGATGCAATGGAGCCCCGACCGCAACGCTGGTTTTTCCAAGGCGAATCCGCAACAGCTTTATCTGCCGATCACGATCGACCCGGAGTACCACTACGAGGCAATCAACGTCGAAAATCAGCAGAAGAATTTGTCGTCGCTCCTGTGGTGGATGCGCCGCGTCATCGCGATGCGAAAAAATTTCAAGGCGTTTTCGCGCGGCTCGCTCGAGTTTCTCTATCCGGATAATCCGAAGGTCCTGGCATTTCTGCGCCGGCACGAAGACGAGATCATGCTCGTCGTCGTGAACCTGTCACGGTTTTCGCAGGCGGCGGAGATCGACCTGTCACGCTTCGCGGGTTGCAGCCTGATGGAGGTGTTCAGCCAAAACTACTTCCCCGCGATCAAGGAATCCCCGTATCCGATTACGCTCGGGCCGCACGCGCACTACTGGTTTGTGCTCCGCGCTCAGCCGGCCGCCGTGCGCGCGTCACAAGAGCGCGTCGTGCCCACGCTCAATGCCGCGCCGAATTTGCAGACGCTTCTGGCCGATGGTCAGCGCTCCCGTTTCGAGCGGGAGGTCTTGCCGGATTTCATTCGGCATTGCCGTTGGTTCGGCGCGAAAGCGCGCACGATTCGCGAGCTGCGCATTGCGGAGCAAGTGCCGATGCCTGGCGAAGGTGGCGCGCAGTTCTGGTTCCTCGAAGTCACATACACTGACGGCCCGCCGGAGACCTACGCGCTGCCCGTACAGATCGCCGTCGGAGAACCGGCTCATGCGATCGCCAAAGCGGCCCCGCAGGCGGTGATCGCGCGTTTTGCCGGCGCGGAGGAAGCGATCCTTCACGATGCGATCTGGGATGCCGCTTTCCGGGAGCACCTTTTCCGGACCATCACGCAAGGTCAGAGTTTGAAAGGAAAATCCGGTGATCTGCTGGGAGCGCCCGGCAGCGCGCTGACGCTCGACGATAAGATTCCGCCCTCCCATGTCGTCGCGGCGGAGCAGAGCAACTCGTCGATGTTGTTCGAGAACAAATTTTTCCTGAAGCTTTACCGCAAGCTCGAGGATGGCGTGAATCCCGACGTCGAGATTACCCGGTTCCTGACCGAGCGGCGCGGATTCGCGCATGTGCCCGCGTTTGCCGGCGCGATCGAATATCGCCGGGGAAAATTTGAGCCGACGGTTGTTTGTCTTTTGCAGGCCGCCGTGGCCAATGAAGGCGATGCGTGGGCGCTCACGCTCGATTCCGTCGGTCGCTTTTACGAGCGGGTGCTGGGGCGAAAAGCGGATTTGCAGATCGAGCACGCGCCGCCCGGCCCGCTCCTGGAGGAATTGATCGGCGGCATCTACCCGCAAAAGGCGAAGCTGCTCGGCCGACGGACCGGCGAGCTGCATCTCGCGCTCGCCTCCGACCCGGACGATCGCGCCTTCGCGCCCGAACCATTCAACGCGCTCTCGCAGCGTTCCGTTTATCAAAATATGCGCGCATCGTTGCGCCGCGCGTTTGCCTTGCTTCAAAAAGAATTGCCGGGCCTCCCCGAAGCGTTCCAAGTGGAAGCGAAGGAAGTGCTCGCCGCGGAACAGAAGATCCTCGCGCAGGAGCAGCGCATTCTCGATCAACGTTCCGCCGCCTCGAAGATCCGCATTCACGGCGACTACCACCTCGGACAAGCGCTCTATACCGGAAAGGATTTCGTCATTCTCGATTTTGAAGGCGAGCCGGCGCGTCCGCTCAGCGAGCGCAAGCTGAAGCGTTCCGCGTTGCGCGACGTCGCCGGCATGATGCGCTCGTTCCAGTACGCCGCTTACAGCGCGCTCTGGCAGCCCGCCATGCGTCCGGAAGACATCCCGTTCCTCGAGCGCTGGGCCGATCTTTGGTATCGGCAGATGAGCAGCGTTTTCTTGCAGAGATATCTCAAGACGACCAGGGGAGCGTCTTTCATCCCGCCACGCGAGGGCGATCTCCAGGTCCTGCTCGAAGCGTATCTGCTCGACAAAGCTGTCTACGAAGTCGGCTACGAGCTGAACAATCGCCCGAGCTGGGTCGTCATTCCCATTCGCGGCATCAAACACATCCTGGCCGCGATGTGAATGTAGAGGCGCTTGTGCCAAGCGCCTGAACCAATACAACAGGCGTTTGACACAAACGCCTCTACATTTCAAAAAAGATTCGCACTTCATCCATCGCGCGGATAAATACCAACCAACTCGGAGAACCAATATGAACACACACCTCGACTCCATCGATCGACAAATCGCCGCGAAGCATCTTCTCACCCATCCGTTCTACCTGGCGTGGACCCGCGGCGAATTGAGCATGGCCGCGCTGGCCGATTACGCGCGCCAATATTATCACCACGTCGCCGCCTTCCCGACCTATCTTTCGGCGGTGCACGCGCGCTGCGACGATCAACCGACGCGCAAGCAATTGCTCGGTAACCTCATCGACGAAGAAGCCGGCACTCCGAATCATCCCGAGCTGTGGCTCCAATTCGCCGAAGGCCTCGGTGTTTCAAAGGAAGACGTCCAGTCGTCCCCAAAGTGGAATGAAACCTCGAACCTGATCGGTACGTTCCGCTCCGTTTGCTCCGAAGGCACAACCACCGAAGGCCTGGCCGCGCTTTACGCCTACGAAAGCCAGATTCCCGCCGTCTCCGAATCGAAGATCAAAGGCCTGGTCGAGAATTACCAGATGACCGAGCCGCGGGACTACCAATACTTCAGTGTCCACGTCGAAGCCGATCGCGAACACGCCGCCGCCGAACGCGCCATGCTCGCTGATTACATCACCGACGACAACGCCGCGACCACTACGAATGCCGTCGACCGCATTCTCGACGCGCTTTGGGAAATGCTCTCCGGCGTCTGCCGCCGCCACGCCATCGTTTGCTAGGAGGCAGCGGCGATTGCCGCGGAAAACCGGTTCAATCGTGCAACTTCCCCCTCATTCACCCCGAAATGCCGAGTTAGACGAAAAATATTCGTCTAATTCTCGTTAGATGCTAAAACGCGCCCTGACCATCTTTGCTGTGCATCAGCTGTTCGCAGTCATATTGGTTATCTGCCTCCTTTCACCCGCGCCTGGCGCCAACACAATGGTGCGCGCGATATCACGACCGCTTTTCGAAGTCGTAGTGTTCCCGTTTTCTATCTTGCTCTCCCACGTTGCTGTGTCGCAGATCGAGCACCCTTCGCTGCTCGTGGCTGCGTGCATCGCGGCGTGGATCGCGAGCCCGCTTCTATGGATCGCTCTGTTCGTGCTGATATCCCGGCTCAGGCGCCGTCCACTCCCTTGATGACGTCCCCCAACGCATCTAACCAAGCGATGGAGCGAACGGCTGGCAGCTTTGGTTCGTAGTCTTGCGTGAAAATCCACCCTCAATCCACAGGGACGCGCTCTCCCGCCAGCCGTCGCTCATCTTATTCTCGTTAGGTGCGTATGCGAACGCGCACGCTAAAGTGGATGTTGATCTGCGTGGGAGCAGCATTCGTCGCTGCGCTAGCGTGGATCACTCTCGAAGATTTCGCGCCGGTGGACATCCGTTCTCAAGTCGCGCGTTCGCAAGTCGTGGCTTATGGTCATTTCGTTTCAGATGCCTCTCGCCCACACATCGTGATCGATGAGCTTTGGAAGCGCTCCACTGGCGCAGACGCGGTCGCTGTCGGATCGACGGTGCCCTTCAGAATTCCAGCCGGGTCCCGTGCACCGGATGCAGCCGTCGTCTTTTTTGCGCGTCGGCTGCTCTCGCGTCGGCTCTCTCCCTCCGCAGTCTTGGCTGTTTACGGCGACACTGTTGGGTCGCCACAGATGCCATTGTCCGAGCTCAAAGCTTTATGTATAGCCACGCCCAGCACCTAACCAATCGCTGCAGCTAACCGCTGGCCGCTCTGGCGCGTCACACCAGATTATGAAAACACCTTCATTCCAATCGACGCGCGCTCTCGGCAGGCGTCGCTCATCTTGTTCTCGTTAGATGGTGTTCGCATTTTCTTGTGACTGTCTCTGCGACTAAGAAGCTGCTCTTCGTCTGCAGTCGAAACCGATTTCGCAGTCTTACGGCCGAAAAGTTGTTCGAGGGTTCACCTCACTATCAGGTCCGCTCCGTTGGCACGCAGCCCGATGCTCGCATTGTTGTCACCGAAGGACACTTGGGATGGGCGGACATTATTTTTTGTATGGAGAAGTCGCACGTGAATCGGCTGAGACGAAAGTTTCCCGAAGCTCTGCACGGAAAGCGAGTCATCTGCCTTCACATCCCGGATGACTACGAGTTCATGCATCCAGACTTACTCGATGAGCTTCGGGCCAAGCTTGTTTATCATGTCACTCTGCCGGAAGAAAAGCGCACCGCCTAAGCGCACTGGTTTCGACTTTGGGGTTCGGGGCTGACTAATGTGACGCAGCGGCTGCCGCTTGCGCGGGTCAGAGTCGCGCCTGATCTTGGCTCATGCGTATTTCATTTGTACTTCTCCTCGCGTTGCTGGTCTCCACTCACGCGGAGGCCGGGAAGCCAATGCCACCAAAAGAGCTCGCGGAGTTTCTGGGTCCGGTTTCGTCGAAGAAGATTGAGTGGACGAAATCCGTTGGATCTGACTTCGATGCCTATTCCGGCCGCGCGATGCCGCCGCTGTCTGGAACGGTGAACATCTACATCGGCGGCTGGCCGCATTTCAAGCGGGACGCCAAGAGCACGACGGTAGCCGGTCGCCTGGGCATGTTCCCTTTAACGTGGCACAGGAAAGTTGCACTGGACGGAACCATCAGTCAGGAAGCTGCGCTTAAGCTTTATGATGCCTGGAAGGTGGACGTCTGGCTCGAGGCGAAGCGGCAGTCAGACATTGATGGGATGATCGCCCTTATCTCGAAGCTCCCGACCTTCACCCAAAAACCAAAGCCTGTTTCATCGCAATAGGACCGAAGACGGCCCTCTGCTTGGGACGGCTCAGTTGCTCGCAACCACAGAGGCGGAGGAAGGGCGGTAATAACTAGCGCGGTATTTGCGGGGACCGTTGTAAGCGTAGTGCGGAATGTATGTTGCCGGATCGCGCCCTGTGACTCGTTCTACAGTGCGGTTAAATGTGGGATCAAGGAGGTAAGTGCCGCTTGTCGTGTCCCACTCCAACCAGGCGTGCGTTCTCAAGTCAGCGACATGATGTTTACCGATCACGAAGCGAACATGCGTCGCGCCATTTGCCCGCAATATCGCGTAGAGCAGGATGGCTTTTCCTTTGCAATCGGCGGCGACATCGGAGTTGACCTGCGCGGGCGTTTTCCACTGAAGAGAATATTTGTACGGGATCGCGCGCAAGCTGGTTATCCATTGATTGATGGTGGCGAGAGATGTTCGACCTGCCAGCGGGCCAGCCGAAGAATTCAGGACCGGCGAAATCGGGTTCATTTGGCGATCGTATGGGGTGGAGGCGACCGTTAGGAAGGTGGGCTGGGCGGAGGAGGGTGTGACGCTTGAACCGAGACACGCAGCCAGGACCGAAGCGAATCCCATCAGGCGAAAGCGAGAGAGCGATATGAAGAACATCTCAACTGATGTTCAAAGCATCGACCATGCCTGCTCGTGCGGCCAAATGGGGCTCCGGTTTTGCGAGGTGCAAAACGGCGGGTATGGTGATGCGTTATGGCGAACCAGGTTTTAGCGGGCAAGGTCGGTGTCGTTATTGGCGTGGCGAATAAGCGGAGCATCGCGTGGGCGATCGCGAAGGCTTGGGCGGCGGCTGGCGCGCGCTTGATTTTCAATTATCAAGGCGAACGGCTGAAAGAGAATGTGGAGGAGCTGGTGGGAGAGTTTGGCGAAGGCACCCCTCTTTATCCCTGCGACGTGTCGAGCGACGCTGAGATCGCGGAGTTTTTCAAAAAGGTTCGGGGGGAAACCGACCGGCTCGATCTGATGTTGCATTCGGTGGCGTTCGCTCCCAAGGAGGCGCTCGAGGGCGATTTCGTCAGCACGACGCGCGAAGCGTTTCGCACCGCGCACGACATCAGCGCCTATTCGCTCGTCGGGCTCGCGCGAGAAGCGGCGCCGATGATGACGAACGGCGGTAGCATTGTCGCGATGACCTATTACGGCGCGGAAAAAGTGGTGCCGCATTACAATGTGATGGGCGTGGCTAAGGCCAGTCTCGAGGCTTCGACCCGCTACCTTGCCTACGATCTCGGACCGAAGAAAATCCGGGTGAACTGCATTTCGGCCGGTGCGGTCAATACGCTGGCGGCCCGCGGGATCAGCGGATTCACGGCGATGCTAAAGCATTATCAGGAGCGTGCGCCGCTCAAACGCAGTTGCGATCCGGCCGAGCTGGGAGAGACGGGAGTTTTTCTGGCGAGCGACGGCGCCGCGGCGATTACCGGGCAGGTGATCTACGTCGATGGCGGCTACCAGATAATGGGAATGTGAGTTCCCATTCCTGCTCATGATCCTGATCTTAATCTTGATCCAGGATCTAAACGGGAGATCAGGAGCAGGATCATGATCAGGAGCAGGATTAGGAGAAGAAATTGAACCTCGCGGAAAAATTGCGCGAGCTGCTGGGCGCAGAGGCGGTGTCGGATGAGGCGACGGAGTTGCAAGCCCACAGCGGCGATAAGTGGTTTGCGAATCATCCCCCGGATGTGGTCGTCTTCGCGAAATCGACGGAGCAAGTGAGCAGACTGCTTCGATTCGCATCGCAGGAAAAAATTCCGGTCACGGCGCGAGGGGCGGGTTATGGCTACGTGGGCGGCTGTGTGCCGGTGCGCGGAGGGGTCTCGCTTTCGCTCGCACGCATGAATAGGATCAAGGAAATCAGTTTCGCCGACGCCATCGCGATCGTGGAACCGGGAGTGATTACCGCCGATCTGCAAGAGAAGGCGCGGGAGCAGCAGTTGTTTTATCCGCCGGACCCCGCGAGCAGGAAGGATTGCAGCATGGGCGGGAACGTAGCGACGAATGCTGGCGGACCGCGTTGTTTGAAATACGGAGTGACGCGCCAATATGTGATCGGGCTCGAAGTGGTGCTCGCGAGCGGGGAGGTCTTGCGCACAGGCGGGCGGGTGCACAAGAACAAAACGGGTTTCAACCTGCTGGGGCTGTTCGTTGGATCGGAAGGAATGCTGGGAGTAGTCACGGAGATCACGGTGCGATTGCTGCCGCTACCACCCGCGCGGGCGACGCTTTCCGCGGCGTTCACGACAATGAAGGAGGCGGCTGCTGCGGTGCAGGCGATTTTCCATGCCGGGTTTCTTCCGGCATCGCTCGAGATTGCGGATCATTTCACACTCGAAGCGGCCCGGCGCGATCACGGGGAAGGACACGTGCCAGCCGGGAACGCGCATTTATTAGTCGAAGTCGATGGCCAGGCGGAGAGCGTGCGGAGCGAGGCGGCGGCGCTCGAGAAATTGATCGCGGGGAGGAAGCCAAATTCGCTTGCTACCGCGACCACGGAAAAGGAATGCGAGAACCTATGGCAGTTGCGCCGGGATTTCAGCAACTCGCTGCGAGCTACCGGCCTAACGAAACTGAATCAGGATATCGTCGTGCCGCGGTCGAGATTGGTTGACCTGATCGAGTTCGCCGAAACGCTGCAGAAACGGCACGGTTTCCCGGTCGCCTGTTTTGGTCACGCGGGAGATGGGAATATCCACGTAAATATCATGGCGGCGAATTACGACGATCTTGCAGTCCAGAAAAAAGTGGAGAGTGCGCTGGACGAACTCTTTCAGCAGGTGCTCGACTGGGGCGGGGTGATCACCGGCGAACACGGGATAGGCCTGGCGAAGAAACGCTGGTGGCCGGAGGCGACCAGCGATGTGTCGCGCGAAGTGCATCGCGCGATCAAGGATGCGCTCGATCCGGCGGGGATTCTGAATCCGGGGAAGTTTCTGGAGTAGTGACGACTTCCTTCAGGTAGGGACGTTTCTCCGAAACGTCCGATTATCTCGGACGACCGACGATGAGATTCGACGGACGCCTCGGAGAGGCGTCGCTACCTGAGTTGGAGCACCGCGTTCACGGCGCGATGATCGCTCGATTGCGGTGAGGTGTCTGCCACCCAGGCTCTGGTTACCGTCGCGCCGCGATAAAAGATTTGATCGAAACAGGCGGCCGGATAGCGCAGATCGCCTGGTATCGTTATGCGCGAAGACAATGGGATCCCCTGCCACGCCCAGCTGAAATCGTCCGCCAGCAAACCGGGAACAGTCTTTTCTCCGGCGAAGCGGGGCTCGTCCGGCGCGGTGTTGAAATCGCCGCCGACGATCCAGGTGAGCGTGCCCATCTTTTCGTAGGTGTTTCTCATTGCTTTCATGTGCGAAAGCAGTTGGTGCATCGACTCCTCCCGGATGCGCATGTCTTCGTGGATTTCGCCGCGATTACTTTTCAGATGCAAGGCGTAGACCAGGAGCACTTGCTTGGGCGATACTTGGTAGGAGGCAAACGCGAAACCGCGGGGAGGCATGATCGCGCCACCGGGCTTCCACGCTTCCGCCCAGGCGCTGATCGGTTGGAATCGGCTGGCGATCGCGATCTGTTGCGCTTCCTGCTGACCTTCCCGTGCCGGAAAATTCGAACAGACATCGACTTTGAATCCGCTCAAGGGCTCGATGGCAAGGGATGCGTGCTTTGAATCGCGCACTTCCTCCAGGCCGATGACGTCGGGAACGGGAGCAAGCTGTGCGAGATCGCGATGGACGGAGCGAATTTGGCGATTTTCTTCGGCGCGCGAAGCGTTGGGCCGCCGGCCGGGAAACCATTGAATGTTCCAAAAGGTAGCGGTGATCGTGATCGAAGAACTGACGGGACGGGGCGACGGAGAGAGAGGCGGGGAGGGCGATGGATCTGTCTCGGCGAAGAGAGTGCCGGCGAAGAGAGCGACCGAAAGGAGTCGTACGAGAGGTCTGGGGGACATGGCGGGAGAGTAGCTCTCAGGCAGACGGGAAGCGAAGGAAGAAAACGTCCAACGTAGAAGGGGGAGGGACTATTCGCGCCGGACGATCTTGCTGAGCTGCTCGAGCGCGGCTTGCTCGGCTTTTTCAGCGTCGTCATAGCCCCAGCCAACGATTTCGAGCATCTGAGCGCCGACGTCGCGCTTTCCTTTCCGAACAGCATCCAGACGGCCCCTGGGCGTCCAGTTTTCGTAGTCGACCATTCCCGGCTCCGCTGGTGTTCCATCCCAATAACAATAAAAAACGTGCAGCGATCGTCCGTTGTTTTCGAAAACGTAGGAGCGAATCGGCAGGACGACGTTGTTGACGGTGAGGAATTTGTTCTGCACGCCGCCGCGTTGCTTCATGCCGCTGGCGGGAAGACAGATATCGGGCCGGTGATTCTTGATGAAAAGGCCGGCGGTGCGGCCGGGGAGCCAGCGAAAGAAAAACATATTCCACTTGTGGCCATCTTCTCCTGTCCAGACGCCGCCACCCCCTTCGTTGTAACGCAGAAGCTCCTGAGCGCTATCCGCGATGGGTACCGTTTTCCAATTCGTTGCCTGAGACGGCCATGTGACTATCCAGGGCTCGAGTCGAACCGTCTGTGACTCGCGGGCGCGATACCAAATCTGGGTGCCCGCTTCGGCGGCGAGGGTCAGGGCCAGAAGAGCGCCGAGGACCAAACGCGGCACGCGGAAAGTTTGCCGTGGTCCGGCTACTTGCGGTGCGGTCGGGTGTTTGGCGCGCAGGAGCATGCTCAATCCCCAAAGGGCAAGCAGGCAGACGATGAGAATCGTGTGCCCCGCCGGGTCGTGCCAGCTCTTGATCCTCTCGGAGCCATGCACTGCGCCGACGTAGACCAAAAGAAATGTGCGCACCAGGTTGCAGAGGAAAGCCAGGATCGCACCCGCCACGACCAGGATGATTCGCCGCCCGACGGCGAATTCATAGAATTCACCGAGAAACAGCGAGACCATGAACGTGGCCTGCAATGATCGAATGCCGGTGCACGCTTCATCGATGCCGACAAAACCGGAGCCGACTTCGATGACATTCCCCAACTGCACGGCGGGAATTCCGATCGCGTTGAGAATTTCCACGTTGATGAGGGCGTCGACGCGCATCAGGCCCTGGATGACGAATTGTTCGACATTGGTCGGCCACGGCACGGCGACGAGAAAAAACAGGATGGGAAAAGCGAAGTGCCGCGCCCACCGCAGGCCGCCGGTCAGATAAATTCCACACGCGGTGATGACTCCGGCGGAAAGCGCCATGGCCCAACTGAGCAGTCGCCAATCGGGATTCGCTTCCTGAACGAGGCGGACCGGGATCAGGAACGCAGCGGCCAGGACGATGACTAATCCCGGGAGAATTCTGAGGTTAGGCGGCGATGGCGGAGGCGTGTTTTCGTAGCGCCGCCAAAAGATGTACGCCGCCAGGAAGGGAACCGTCCATCCGTAGCCATATTGCGGATTGATCGACCATTCGAAACGGAGTCGCGAAATGAGTTCGATCCAGACGAGCGCGAAGACGGCCAACGGAAACCAGTTTATCCCACGCGAAGTTGGCGCGACTACGGGAGAAGCCGGGAAAGTAGTGCCGTTCATGCGAGGAAGCGTGTTTCGAGTCAGCAGCTTACGAGCCGGTGGGCACCCTGGCTAGTTGCAGCATACGGTCGAGAAAATCGAGCGTTCGGTGAAAGACAGATCGCTCTCTGGCGCAAAGGCGAAAACTGCGCCATATTACACCCGCGAGGGCCACGCAGGCCGATTCAGAGTAGACGAATCTTATTCCTGCGCGTTTGCACGGCGTCGCACTTCTCCGATGAAACCGGGAACTCTTACTCACACAATCGCAGTCTTGCTGTCGTCCGTTGCCGGTCTTTTCACTCAGAATGCACCGGCTGCGGTGCCGGGCGGGATTGTGAAGCTCAGCAAGAAATCGAGCAAGCCGCAGGGTGAGACCCTGCTCAAAGTCGATCCGTACGCGTCCTCGGCCAAGACGGATCCTCCTCTTCTGGCCAAGCCAGGCGAACGTTTTCAGTGGAAAAAAGAGATCGTGACCACTGTTTTCTGGATCGGTGAAAAGCCGACCGCAAACAATCCAACGCCAAATCGCTCCAGTTCCTGGGACGCGAATTGGACGCAGAATTACGGCGGCTTCGATAACCCGGACCGCGCACAGCGGCATGATTTTATGCCCGCGAAATTCACGCCCCATCAGAATCCATTTTATGTCGCGCTGCCGTACAACGACAAATCCACCAACGGTCATCGGCCCGAAGCCCCGCGGGTGGTGCCATGGTTCAAGGAGGCGTATCAGGGTCCAGGGGCTTCGACGTGCAAGGGGCGTTGGATCGCGATTCGCAAAGGCAATAAGACCGTCTACGCCCAATGGGAAGACGCCGGCCCGTTCCGGACCGATCATTGGCAATATGTCTTCGGAAACGAGCGGCCGAAACCGAATCTAAACAGAGGCGCGGGCCTGGATGTTTCCCCGGCCGTGCGGGACTATCTCGGATTGCAGGAAACCGATGTGACCGATTGGAAATTTGTCGAATTCAGCGAAGTGCCGCACGGCCCCTGGTCAAAGCACGGGGACAATAACACTTTCGTGATTACTCAGCGGAAGAGTAACAAGGCGCTGGTCGAAGGGCCGAAACCTGGCGGCGTCACCATCCTGCCTTAGCGGATGGTCGAGCCGCCGCCGCCGCTGTCATCTTGAGCCGCGGAGACGGCGAAGGACCTCACACCCGGAAGTCGGGCGGAGGCAAAGCCGTAACGCCGAATCCGAAGGTCTCGTGACATGTCGCGGAAGCGTTTGAGCAATTGCGAGGTCCCTCGGCTTCTGCGCGCCTCGGGATGACAGACAAACGCGTCCACGCTTTCGACCAGGGCAACGGGACGAGGTTCGGCTCAGAACAATTGCGGATGGTCGTCGTCTTCTTCCGGGCCGATCGCGGAGCGGATCTTTGTCAGCAGGTCATTGAAGTCGTACGGTTTCTGAATCGTATCGAGCACGCCGGCTTTTAGCATTTCAGAGCGGATCGCCGGCTCGAGATAACCGCTTGCGACAATCGCCCGCACGCCCGGTCTGCTTTCTTTCATTTTAAGAAAGGCTTCGCGCCCGCCCAGTCGCGGCAAGCCCAGGTCGCAGACCACAAGTCCTATATCGTCGCGATGCGCTTCAAAAAGCTCGACGGCTTCTACTCCGTCTTTTGCGGCGAGCACGCGATAGCCTTCGCCTTCCAGGATTGTCACCCCGAGATCGCGCAGCATTTCCTCGTCTTCGACGAGCAGGATCGTCTGCGAAGCCCCTTGCTTGCGCGGGATTCTCCCGATGACGCCACTGCCCGTTTCTTCGATGGCATGTTCGACGGGCAGATAGACTATGAAGGTCGTGCCGGCGTTCGGCTCGCTATCCACCTGAACAAAACCACGGTGATTGTTCACCACGCCATACACGACGGACAATCCGAGGCCGGTCCCTTTGCCGCGCTCCTTCGTGGTAAAAAAAGGCTCAAAGATATGCGACTTCACCTGCCGGGTCATGCCGCTCCCGGTGTCGCGCACCCGAATACACGCATAGTTCTGCGCGGCCGCGCCCGTGAACGATTCGATCAACTCCGCGCCGGGCGTCATCGAAGTTTCCAGCGCGAGCGTTCCACCGTCTGGCATCGCGTCCCGCGCATTCACGCAGAGGTTCAGCAACACCTGATGAATCTGACTGCGATCCGCGGTGATCAAGGGAAGATCCGCCTGCAAGTGCAGCTCGAAGTCGATCATTTTTGGAAACGTCGCCTGCAGCATTTTCTCGAGCTCGCGGACGAGCGCGTTCAGATCGAGCGCGGAAAAGCGCGCCTCCGTCTGCCGGGCCGATGTCAGCAGTTGTTGCACGAGGGCCGCTCCGCGCTCGACCGCTTCCTTGATTATCTTGACGGCGCCGGACGTCTCGGGCTTGGCTCCTAGGGTCTCCAGCCGGTTCGTATATCCCAAGATGATGGCGAGAATGTTGTTAAAATCGTGCGCGATTCCGCCGGCCAATGTCCCCAAGCCCTCCATTTTTTGCGACTGCACCAGCTGTTGTTCAAGCCGCTTCCGCTTGGTGTCGTTAACGAGGTAGACCTGCAAGTCGGTCAGCGCGCCGTCCGCAAACGAGCCGACGAGGCGGGCCACGACGTAGACGGGGTCGCCATCGCGCTGACTCATCTCGAGTTCATGTCGTTCGATGATTCCGTGCTGCCGCACCATTTCGAGCAATTCGACGCCATCTTTCCGGCTGCGAAGAAGCTCGAGAAAATTTCCGGTGGTCGCTTCTTCGATCGAAGCGAATCCGAAAATGTTCGCGAAGGCCGGATTGCAAGTCAGGATTCGTCCGTCAGCTCGGATGCTCAGAGTGCCCGTGAAATCTTCCATCACGAAGCGCCGATAACGTTCTTCGCTTTCACACAAGGCTGCTTCTTCCCGCTTGTGCACCGTAATGTCAGTGTTGATCTGCAACCGCGGTGAAGCGGGGTTCCCGCTCTCGCTGGTCCATCGACTCGCGACAACGATCCGCTCTCCGTCCCGCCGGACTTGCTCGAGCTCGCCTGCCCAATGCGATTGCTCCTTCAGACTCGATTCGAGATTTTGCGCGCCGTCAGAAAGCTCCGTGCGAAGCAGCGCGTGGACGTTCTGACCGAGCGCCTCGTTTTTTTTCCAACCGTAAATGCGGCAGGCGCCCCGATTCCAAAAGGTGATGGTGCCCTGGGCGTCGGTCAGAATGATGGCGTCATGGGCAACGTCGAGTAACTGAGCCTGGTCCATCACAGGGAGTGTACCATCATGGAGCCGAAGGCGAACGAGACGCGAGGCTCGGACTCGGTTCCGGCGCGTTACGAGTGCGGAACTCATCGAGCCCGCCGGAGTAAAAGACGTAGTAGAACGCCAGCAACGCGCCCAGAATTACGGCGAAGAGAAAAACGAAACTCGCCGCCCGCAATGAACGATAGGGCGAGCCCGCCTGCTGCCGCGCCATGCGTTGTCGCATCAATTCGAGCTCGAGCAGGCGCATGGCATTTTCCGGATCCGCCGGTTCCTGCTTGCCGTCGCCGTTGGAATTCATCGAAAAGAATCTTAACCATTCAACCGAAAGACCAAATGGATTCTGCGAATGACAAACTCGCCCGGCGCAAGCTGGTGGCTTTCACGCTGCCGATGGCCGCGTTTCTTCTTCTACTCGCGTTGCGCAGGCTGCTTCAAAACGTGGGCCGCGCTTTTTGGCTCGCTTCTCCGGAGTATTGGATCTACCCGGCTCAAACAATAATCTGCGGCGCGCTGCTCATCTGGTTTTGGCGCGAGTATCAGTTTGGCGCAGCCAGGCGAGTCCTTTTCACAGCTGCGGCGGCGCTGCTGGTTTCCGCGTTGTGGATTGCACCCCAGGAACTGCTGGGGTTCGGGCCGCGTCGCGACGGCTTCAATCCCGGGATTTTTTCGGGCCAAACAGCGGCGTACTGGACGACGATTATCGTCCGTTTTCTGCGGCTGGTCGTGGTCGTACCGCTGGTCGAGGAGATTTTCTGGCGCGGATTTTTGCTGCGCTATTTCATCAACGAGAAATTCTACGCCGTGCCGATGGGCGCGTTCTCGTGGCTCTCCTTCGTGGTTGTCACCGTCGGGTTCGGGTTTGCCCATGCGCGAGCGGACTGGATCGCGGCTCTCATTGCCGGCGCGCTTTACAATTGTGTCGCGTATCGGACAAAAAGCCTGACGTCGTGTGTCTTGGCCCATGCCATCACCAACCTACTGCTCGGCCTCTGGATCATGAAAACTGGCCAGTGGGGCTTCTGGTAACGTCGCCCGGCCATGGCACCGCTTCTGCTCCGTAAAGTCGGAAATGCACGCGACATTTACTCAAAAAGTCATCATTTGCATGGTGGCCGGTTTCCTGGCGGCCTGCCTCATTCAATGGGGCAAAGTGTTCGTGGAAGGCGCTGACGATGCCCTGAACAAGGGCTACAAGCATACCTCGCCGGCGGTCAAGCTGACCAGCAAGCCGTAGCGGGGCGCGAAAGCGATTGCCGACCGTCGGGCTGCGCATAGTTTGCGTGGCACGGCATGAAGATCGGTTTCGCTCAAATCAACCCCACCGTCGGGGATTTGAGCGGCAATTTTGAGAAGATTGCCGTGGCCTATGAGCGGCTTGTCGCCGCGGGAGCGGAATTGGTCGTCACGCCAGAGCTCGCCATTCCCGGTTATCCGCCACAGGACCTTCTCTTCAAATCGCGGTTCGTTCCGCAAAATCTCGAGATCCTGGAAAAGCTCCAGGCGCGAATCGGGAGCGCCGGTTTGCTGGTTGGTTTCGTGGATCGAAACCAGGGGCGCGGAAAGCCGTTTCACAATGCGGCGGCTTTGCTGCAACCGGGCGCACCGATCGCCAAAACGCACAAATCGCTCCTGCCGACTTACGACGTCTTCGATGAAGATCGCTACTTCGAACCGGCGAGGAGCGTGGCTCCGTTGATGTTCGGTGCCAAGAAAATCGGCGTCACCATCTGCGAAGACATCTGGACGGAGCGTTACTTGCCGCGCCCGCTCTACGAGATTGAGCCCGTGCGCTCGTTGGTGGAGCAGGGGGCGGAGATTATTCTGAACCTGAGCGCGTCGCCCTTCGGTTTGGGCAAGCCGGCCATTCGACGCGAGATGGTCGTGACGCTGGCCCGGACCTATCGCCGGTCGATCTGCTACTGCAACGCGGTCGGTGGCAACGATCAATTGGTTTTTGATGGCAATTCGATCGCGGTGAATTCCCAGGGCGAATTGATCGCGCAATTACCGGCCTTCCGCACCTCCGAGGAAATCGTCGAGACCGAGGCGTCGCAGCCGGTGCAACTGGCGAAGGCCGATGACATGGCCGACCTGTTCGACGCTCTCTCGTTAGGCGTGCGCGATTATCTGACAAAGTGTAATTTCAAATCCGCTGTGCTGGGATTGAGCGGAGGCATCGACTCCGCGGTCGTTGCGGCGGTGGCCGTGAACGCGCTTGGTCCGGAGAACGTCCTCGGCGCATCGATGCCGAGCCCATACTCATCACGCGGCAGCATCGACGACGCGCTCGCGCTGGCCCGAAATCTCGGCATTAAATGCCTGCAAATTCCCATCGGCAACGCCTTTGCCGCGTTCAAGTCCCAGTTCACGGAAATTTTCGCCGGTCTGCCCGAGGACACGGCGGAAGAAAACATGCAGGCGCGCTTGCGTGGAATGACCCTGATGGCGCTTTCGAATAAGTTTGGCCACCTGCTTCTCACCACGGGAAACAAGAGCGAATTGGCCGTTGGCTACTGCACACTTTACGGCGACATGGCCGGCGGTCTGGCGGTGATCAGCGACGTGCCGAAGACCATGGTTTACGCGCTGGCGCGCTGGATAAATCGGCGTGAGGAAATCATTCCCGTGTCGACCATCGAAAAGCCGCCGAGCGCCGAACTAAGGCCTGGCCAGACCGATCAGGACAGCTTGCCGCCGTACGATGTGCTCGACGAAATCCTACGCCTCTACGTCGAGGAAAACATGAGCGCGCGCGACATCATTGCGCATGGCTTCGACGAAAAGACAGTGCGGTGGGTGCAGCGGCGAGTGGACCTCAACGAATACAAGCGGGAGCAAGCCGCGCCTGGCATCAAGGTCACCAGCCGCGCCTTCGGCGTCGGGCGCCGAATGCCGATCGCGCAACAGTACGTCGACTGACGAAATCTGCACCGCGTTGGAATCGAACCAACAACCCAGTGATTAAGAGTCACTTGCTCTGCCAATTGAGCTAGCGGTGCGTTTACGAGGATCGCAAATTACTCATCCGGGTGCGCTGCACAACGCGCAAATTCCGGCTGCGTCGCCTCATTGGCATTTGCTTCGCGACACGACGGCGTCTGCTCGAAATGAATCAAATATGACAAAAGCAAGACCGGAGGGTTTAGCGGCGACAACCGGCCGCCAGGATGATATCACAGTGGCAGGTAAAGCGAGCAATCGCCGATGAGATGAAGAGGAAGCCGAAAGCCAAAAAAAGTTCTGCTTCTTCGTCACGACTTCGAATTCAGACTCGTCGCGGAATCGACAAGACATCTCGCACCAAAAAGATCCGCCTCCTCATTGCCGACGACCATGCGCTGATCCTCGAGGGTTTGGCGGCGACGATTGGCCGACAGGATGACATGACCGTTGTGGCCAAGGCCAGCGATGGCCGCGAAGCGGTTGAGTTATGGAAGAAGCATCTCCCCGATGTTTCCCTGCTCGATTTGCGTATGCCGCAATTGAACGGAGTCGGCGTGATCCGAGAAGTTCGCGACTTGGATGTTTCCGCACGGGTGATCGTGCACACCACCTACGATACCGATGAGGAAATCTATCAAGCGGTCCGGGCAGGAGCGAGGGCCTACCTGCTGAAGGACGCGCCGTTGGACGAACTATTAGACGCGATTCGAAAAGTGCACGCCGGGGAAACCTGCATTCCCCCCGCTCTCGGGGCCAAGCTCGCGTCACGCATGAGCGGGGAAGCGTTGACGGGGCGTGAAATCGATGTGCTGAAGCTGCTTGCTCGCGGCAGAAGCAACAAGGAGATAGGCACAGATCTCTTCATCAGCGAAACCACCGTAAAGACCCACGTCAGAAGCATTTTTTCGAAATTGAATGTGATGAGCCGAACCGAAGCCATTGCTGCCGCCAACCAGCGCGGCCTGATTCAGCTTTAGTGTCGTTAGGCGAGTTTTCCGGGCTCCTTTAAAGAGACGAGCCAGCGCTCGTCCTGAGGCAGTGGAAATAATTACGTCCGATGCTCAATGGCGGACACGGCAATCGCGTCACTAACTTTCCCCGGTGATTACTAAACCAAATGAGGAGCAGTAATTCCATCGTGACGGACAGGGTGCCGCAGCCGATTCCTATTTTCCTCGAGGCATTGACCGCCGCGATTTCGCGTCTCAAAAACCGGTTGCAACAGAATTATCAACAGGCTTATCCCGACCTCGGCGACATTGGCCGAAGAGCATATGGCGCAACTTGGACTGCAAGTGGTGGCTGGCGGCCCGGAAAACGTGCTAGCGCGGTCCGCTTTTGCTGAAAACCAAGAGTATTTAACGCCGGCGGTCGGATAATTCTTATGATTCGTTTATCTCCGGAACGGCTGTCGTTTCCGAGCTCCGTCCGGTGCGGCCGATCGCTGCTGACAAGAGCAGATTAATCTGCGAAACTCGTTCTCGGCAGTGTTAAAAAGTGAGCTTGCTCAGTAAAGCCGATTTCGGCGCCCGCAGCTGAATGAAAGTTCTGTGTGCCAGTGTCCTGGTAATGGCGTTCGCGTTGAGTGATTTTGCCAACGCGCTCAATCCGCAGAAATCAATCAATCAAATCACTCGCCCGCCCTGGTCCGCTCAGGACGGCATTCCCGGGCTGGTCGGAGCCGTTTCCCAGACGCCGTATTATCAAACCGTGTGGTTTCCCGTGGCCGCACTGGCCGGGTTTGTGATGCTGTTGTTTGCGCTGTATCAAATCCGCCTCATCACCCGGCATAACGCGGAGCTCCTCCAGGAAAACTCTGAGCGCAAGCGGGCAGAGGCAGCACTACGGCAAACGCGGGCCTATATGGCAGAGTCCGAACGCCTCAGTCTTACTGGCAGCTTCAGTTGGAATGTTGTCACCGGCGAGATTTTTTGGTCGGAGGAAGTGTTTCGAATCTATGAATGGGATCCATCGACCAAGCCCACTCTCGAGCGGGCGCGCGAAGGGATTCATCCGGACGATCTCGCTTCGTGTGATCAAACCGTCGAGCGGGCAGCCCGGGAGATGAAAGATTTCGAATACGGACATCGAATCGTGATGCCCAACGGATCGATCAAGCATCTCGAGATCCTGTGTCATGCCGTGAAAGACAAATCAGGAATGGTCGCTGAGTACGTTGGCGCGGTTAAAAACGTTACCGAACGCAAACGCGCAGAGGCACTGCTCACCGGTGAAAAACGCCTGCTCGAGATGATCGCGACAGGCGCGCCGCTGGCCAGCATCCTCGATGTCTTGTGCCGAGTGATCGAAGAGCAGCGAACCGGCACGCTTGCTTCTGTTTTGTTGCTTCGCGCCGATGGCCTTCATCTGGATTCCGTGGCGGGACCGAGTGTTCCAAAAGAATGGACACAGCAAATGGCCAGTCTGCCCATCGGTCCTTGCGCCGGCTCGTGTGGGACGGCGGCATACCGGGGATCGGCGGTCATCGTCTCCGACCTTGCGACCGATCCACTTTGGGACGTGCCGGAGCATCGTGCTTCGGCCTTAAGACATGGGCTGCGAGCTTCCTGGTCGAATCCAGTGCTTTCGTCGGAAGGAAGAGTTTTGGGAACCTTCTGCCTATATTATCGCGAACCCCGAAGCCCGAACTCGCACGACCTCGAGTTGATCGAGCTAGCGACGCACCTCACGCGAGTGGCGATTGAGCGGGATCGGGCCGAGGAGGCTCTGCGGCGAAGCGAGGGTTTTCTCGCTGATGGCCAGAGAATCAGTCACACCGGCACCTGGGGTTGGAACCTCTCCACCGGAAAGGTCGTCTGGTCGGACGAACATTTCCGGATCTTCGGCTTCGATCCGGAAAAGGCCGAGCCATCTTTCGAATTATTTTTGGAAACGGTTCATCCGGAAGATCGATCATCTATTGAGCGAGGTCTCGAGGAGGCCGTGCGCGAAAGGAGCGGTTTTGACATGGAATTCCGAATCGCGCTGGCGGATGGATCGATTAGGAATGTCCAGGGTGTGGGCCGTCCGGTCATAACGCCATCCGGCGACATAGATAACTATATCGGGACCACGGTGGATATTACCGCCCGCAAACACGCGGAGGCGTTACTGGCTGGAGAAAAGCGGCTGCTTGAGATGGTGGCTCGGGGCGATTCGCTTCCCATTATTCTGGATGCTCTATGCCGGCTGGTCGAGGAGCTGTCCAGCGGGGCTCTCTCTTCCATCTTGTTGCTGGAGCCGAATGGCACTCAGCTGCGCCACGGTGCCGCACCCAGCCTTCCCCAAGCCTACATCGACGCGATCGACGGCGCGGTCATTGGCCCTTCGGCGGGTTCATGCGGGACGGCTGCTTACCGGGCGCAGCCGGTAATCGTTTCTGACATCGCGACCGATCCGCTTTGGGCCGACTATCGCGATCTCGCCTTACCGCATGGGTTGCGAGCCTGCTGGTCGACCCCAATTCTCTCCTCAGAGGCCAGGGTGCTGGGGACGTTCGCGATTTATTATCGCGAGCCGCGCACTCCCACTTCGGAACAGCTTGAAATTATTGAACAGATCACCCATCTGGCCAGTATTGCCCTTGAGCGGAAACGAGCGGAAGGCGCGTTGCAGGCTTCCGAGCAGGTGGCACGAGGACAAGTCGAGGCCTTGGTGCAAAGCCTCGACATTCTCGCGACCGCGCCTCCGCCTGAGCAATTCATTGGGCAAATGCTGAGCACAATTGGCCGCCTCTTGAACGCGCCGGGTGTCGTTTTGTGGTTACTAGACGAACCGACAGATGCACTCGTTTGGCGTGGGGGCGTGCATGGCGCAAATCTTGCCGCCGTCGAGCCGGAACATCCGTTCGTGAAAGATCCGCTCTCGTGGAGAGATAATCCCGGGCTGCCGGAGATGTTTTTCACGGGGGTTCCGCTTGCGTGCGAAGACATTGAAAACGATCCGCGTGTGTCGATCGCGCTTCGCGACTATTTCCGCTCGAGGGGAACCAGAAAGTTTCTGGTGATTCCAACTTTAGTGGGTGGGCAGGTGAAGGGATTCATCGGCATTCGCCACACAGCTCGACCGTCTTACCGGCCCGAGGAGATCGAATTGGCGCAAGCGCTTGCCCACCAGGCGATGTTCGCCATTCAACTCAATGAGTTTGCCGACCAAAGTCGGCGCGCAGCGGTCTTGGAAGAACGCAATCGAATGGCGCGAGACATCCACGACACTTTGGCGCAGGGGCTCACGGGCGTGATCGTTCAATTGCAGGCGGCCGACGACGCAACCACCAAAGGCTACAAGAAGGACGCGATCAATCATCTCCAAAGCGCACGCGATCTGGCGCGGGCAGGTTTGAATGAAGCGCGCCGGTCGGTGCGCGCGTTGCGGCCACAAGCGTTGGAAGATGCCGCCTTTTGGCAAGCTCTCCAAAGCCTCATCAAGGATGCCACCGCGGGCACAGGCCTTCACGCCGAGTTCCAACGTCGCGGCAAGACACGCGAACTTTCGCCGCTGGTGCAGGAAAACCTGCTGCATATCGGGCAGGAAGCGTTAACGAACACGCTCAAATATGCCCATGCGACCCGCTTCGAAGCCCGGCTCAGCTTCAATGCCACGGAAGTCCGTTTGGAGCTTCAAGACAACGGGGTTGGTTTCAAGATGAACGGGCATCATGACGGCTTCGGTCTTACCGGAATGCAAGAACGTGTCGCCCAAATGGGCGGAGCCCTGAGCGTGACGAGTGCGCGCGGCAAAGGGACAAAGATTGTCGTGATTTCCCCCTACGCGCAGGGAGCGCCCTCCTGGCCCAGGGACGAGCCTCCTCCAAAGGGAGGAGACGGATCTCCTTCGCAGGCAGTGTAAATAATTCCCTCCTATGCCCAATGGCTGGAGATTGACGCGGAGGATTAACCTTTCGCGTGATGAAAACGATCCAGAGCGATGAAACGGCGGAAGCGTTAGCGAGTTCCGGACCTCACGTTGCTTTAGCCAAGGGCGTAATGGTTCAAGCGAAACAGGACTTGCGGAGATTTCGCGGAGCGCTGGATCGCGTCGGACGCGAGATGTACAGAGACGCCTACAGCTGGGTCGCATCGAACGATTTCATCTGGCCCTACTCCTTCCTGAACGTGTGCGAAGCACTCGGCTTATCTCCGGAAGTGCAACGGGCAGAATTGTTGTCAGACACCCCGCCCGGTTGGTATTGGCGGTCACGACGAATGGCTGAAACGCTTTCCACTTCGTTTAGAGGATCTTTGGCCAGGGTTTTCGCAGCGCGCGGCGCTTTTGCGACCTCCCGCCAATCCAGCCGGCCCGTTCTGGTTCATTGATCCAACCCGGCACCCAAGAGTATGAAAATCCAACAACAACGCAGGAATAGCTTCGCAGAATTTTGGCGAAGAATCTTTCGCCGCACCGCGCGACGTCATGATCCGTTGCTTTCCTTGAGCATGACGGTCTTCAACTACACGGACGGATGGAGTCGGACCTTTGCCAGGGAGAGTTATGCGCGGTTCTCGGCCTGAATGAGTCATCAATAGGCAAACCCATGAACGCCGCCGAGAAATCGATCGTCGTGAATGCGCCGGTCGCCGAAGTCTATGAACGGTGGTTGTGCTTCGAAGAACTTCCGAAGTTCATCAAATCACTCGATAACATCGAGCGAATCGACGACACACATTTCTCGTTCAGCAATGGTCGGGGTGGCAAAGAACAGAGCGGAGTGATCGAGGTCATACGGCAGATTCCTGAGCGGAAGATAGCCTGGCGAACAATTGGGGATAGCGTGGGGCTGGGGGTGGTTTTGTTCGAACCGCTGTCCGATGATGCCACAGAAATCACACTAAAGTTACGTTCAGTTTTCGATCCTTCAATCTCTGGTCAAAGCGCGGAGGAATACCTTTTGAATTTCAAGCAACTGATTGAGCAAGAGCCGTAGTTACGCAGCCGATGGCAGTCAAACCTGATGGCGGAGTCGTTCCTCATGTTCCTAAAAGGGCAACGATTAACAAAATCAAGATCGTTCGAGCAGGACGAGGAATGTTTCAGTCCTTCTTCATCGCATTATGGCTGATCACTTGTTGTGCCCTGCTCCGGGCGCAAAACGATGCGCCCCGGGTTCGGAATATCGTGCTGGTTCACGGTGCCTGGGCAGATGGTTCGGGCTGGAAGGGTGTTTACGACATTCTGATCAAGGATGGCTACAAGGTCAGCATCGTTCAGGAGCCGGAGACATCCTTTAAGGAAGATGTGGCTGCCACAAAGCGGGTCCTCGCTCAACAAGATGGACCGTGCATTCTTGTCGCCCACAGCTACGGAGGCGCAGTAATTACCGAAGCAGGGACGGATCCATCTGTCGCAGGTTTGGTCTACATCGCCGCCCACATGCCAGATGCTGGAGAGAATGAGGCTGACGACGGAAAACGCTTCCCGAGCGACCTTAGCAAGTCGACTGCGATAAAGAAGACGGCGGATGGTTTCACTTACCTCGATCCCGCGCAGTTTCGTGAATACTTCGCGGCCGACCTGCCTGAAGAGCAGGCCGCTTTTATGGCGCGAGCGCAGGTGCTCAACGCGGCTGACAATTTCAAAGCAGTCATCACCACAGCTGCCTGGAGAAGCAAACGGAGTTGGATGCTGGTAGCGGCAAAAGACAGAGCCATCAACCCTGACCTGGAACGCTGGTATGCCGAACGAGCCAAGAGCCACAAGGTCGAAGTCCCAGGCGCCAGCCACGCGGTCTACATCTCCAGGCCGAAGGAGGTTGCAGCCCAGATCGAAGAAGCTGCAACAACCAAACCAACAACGCGACAATGAAAGCTATCGTGAAAAACATGTTTATTGGAGTTGGAATGTTGTCGATCCTCTTGACGGCTGGATGCAAAAAGAACTCCGCGCCGCAGCAGGGCCCGCTCCCGGTCAATGTCGTTACTGTGATCGAGAAAGAGGTAAAGGAATGGGACGAATTCACGGGGCGCCTGGAGGCCGTGGAATCGGTCGAGATCCGTCCACGCGTGTCCGGCTATATTACTGAGATCCATTTCGAGGCCGGGGCGATCCTAAAGAAGGGCGACCTGCTTTATGTGATCGACCCGCGTCCCTACCAGGCGGACTTTGATCGAGCCGCAGCCGAGCTGGAACGCATGCAGGCGCAGTTGAAGCTTTCGCAGATTGAACTGGATCGCGCGAAGGAATTGCGGGCCAAGAATACAATCTCCGCCAGCGAATTTGACCAGAAGGCCGCTACCTACCAAGGGTCCTCCGCCGCAGCGGCAGCGGCTGAAGCAGCGAAAAACTCTGCCGCGCTGAATCTGGAGTTCACCCAAATCAAATCGCCCATCGACGGCCGCGTGAGCGACGCGCGCATCACGCTCGGGAACCTCGTCCAGCCGGGCGCCGGCCCGGAAAGCGTGCTTACCACCGTTGTCTCAGTCGATCCGATTTACGCGAAGGTCGACGCTGACGAAAATGCAATTCTCAAGTACATAAAGCTCAGCGAAGAGGGCAAACGCGTGAGCGCGCGCACCGCAAAAATCCCGGCCTTCGTCGAGCTCGGCAACGAAACCGATTTTCCACATGAAGGTTACATTGACTTCGTTGACAACCGCCTCGATCCCGGGACGGGCACGGTCCGCGCGCGCGCGGTGCTAAAAAACTGGAACCCTAATCTTATCACCCCGGGCTTCTTCGTGCGCGTGCGGGTAGCCGGCGCGACGCCATATCGGGCCGCACTTATTCCAGATAAAGTGATTAGCTCACAGCAGGGAGTGAAGTACGTCTTTGTGGTCAAAGCGGACAACACACTCGAGCACCGCAATATTGAGACCGGAACGATGTTCGACGGCAAACGCATCGTGAAGAGTGGACTGAAGGATGGCGAGAAGGTGGTCTCCACGCGCCTGCAATTAATCCAGCCAGGGATGCCGGTTAAGCCAATTCAAGAAGAGCCGCCGGTGCAGCCGCCCGCCGCGGCGCCGTCTGAAAAGCCGCCCGAAGCCACGCCAGCCGCAACGCCGAAATGATAGTGACCCATCTGCGAGCGAAAGCGCGATGAACTTTCCTCACTTTTTCATCGACCGCCCGATCTTCGCCGGCGTGATCAGTATTGTCATCACGCTCGTCGGCGTGATTGCGCTTTCGACGCTTCCGATCGCGCAATATCCCCAGATCGCACCGCCCACCATCCAGGTTACGACCAACTATCCGGGTGCAAACGCGAAGGTCGTATCGGAAACCGTGGCGACGCCGATCGAACAACAGGTCAACGGCGTCGAGAACATGCTCTACATGTCTTCGCAAAGCACGAGCGACGGCAACATGACGTTGAGCATCACTTTCAAGCTCGGCACGAATCTCGATACGGCGCAGGTGCTGGTGCAAAACCGCGTCGCCATCGCGATTCCCATCCTCCCGCCTGACGTTCAACGCATCGGCGTCACCACGAAGAAACAGTCGCCGGACATTACCATGGTCGTGCATCTCGTTTCACCGGACGGGTCGCTGGATCAGCTTTTTACCAGCAATTATGCGCTGCTCCAGGTTCGCGATGAGCTCGCGCGTGTCGATGGTGTTGGCGACATCAATGTCTTCGGCGCGCGCGAATATTCGATGCGGATCTGGCTCGATCCTAACAAGGTCTCTTCGCGTGGGCTCACCGCGCAGGACGTGGTGACGGCGATTCAGGAGCAGAATGTGCAAGTGGCGGCGGGAATCATCGGCGCGCCGCCCGTGCCGAAAGGCGCCACGGCCTTTCAATACACGGTCAGCACGCAGGGCCGGCTCGCGGACGAAAAGGAGTTTGGCGACATCATCATCAAGACTGGCGCCGACGGGCAAGTCACGCGCGTGCGCGATGTCGCGCGAGTTGAGCTCGCGGCTCGCGACTACACGGTCAACAGCCAGCTCGGCGGAAAACCGGCGACGGCGATGGCCATCTTTCAGCTCCCGGGTTCGAACGCCCTCGCCACCTCCGACGCCGTGCGCGCGAAGATGGCCGAGCTGAAGAAACGGTTTCCCGCCGGGCTCGACTACACAATTGTCTACGACCCAACCGTGTCTGTCCGCGAGTCGATCCACGAAGTGCAGAAGACGCTCTTCGAAGCCATCGCGCTAGTCGTCCTGGTTGTCCTCATCTTTCTACAAACGTGGCGCGCGGCGCTCATTCCGCTCATCGCCATTCCGGTTTCGTTGATCGGCACCTTCGCCGCGATGCAGGCCTTCGGGTTTTCGATCAACAACATCTCGCTCTTCGGCCTTGTTCTCGCGATCGGCATCGTGGTCGATGACGCCATCGTCGTCGTCGAGGCCATCGAGCATCACATTGAAGACGGTCTTAGCCCGCGTGACGCGGCGCGCAAAGCCATGACTGAAGTGGGCGGGGCTTTGGTCGCGATTGCGCTCGTGCTTTGCTCGGTCTTTATCCCGACCGCGTTTATCAGCGGCATCACGGGCATATTCTTTCGGCAATTTGCGCTCACCATTGCGGTTTCGACCGCGATCTCCGCGTTGAATTCGCTTACCCTTTCGCCTGCACTCGCGTCGCTTCTGCTCAAGCCACGCGGCGCGAAGAAGGATTCGTTCCAGCGTCTGATCGATGGCTTGCTCGGCTGGTTCTTCAAAGGGTTCAACAAAGTCTTCGCTTGGAGCTCGAATGCCTACGGTAATACGGTTGGGCGGCTTACCCGGCTCGCGGTCGTCGTGCTGCTCATCTACGCCGGGTTACTCTTCCTGACCGGTCTCGGTTTCAAAGTTGTGCCGGCCGGGTTCCTGCCCACGCAGGATCGCGGCTATGCGATCGTTTTCGCACAATTGCCCGACGCCTCTTCGCTCGATCGCACGCAAGCTGTCGTGGACAAGATTTCAAAGATTGGACGCGAAACGCCTGGCGTACTCAACACCGTGGAATTCGCCGGCTTCAATCTTTTCGGCGGGAATCAAACCAACACTGCCGCCGTCTTTCTGCCTTTCAAGGAATTCTCGGAGCGAACCACGCCCGAGGAGGGATTGCCGTCGATCGTGGCGAAGATGAACGCCCGGGTTCGCGCGGAAATTCCTGAGGCCCTGGTCGTCGTCTTTCCACCACCACCTGTGGCCGGGATTGGCAACGCCGGCGGCTACAAGCTCTTCATTCAGGACCGCGGCAACGCTGGTCTGGAAGAACTGCAGGCGCAAGCTTTCGCCATGACGAGAAAAGCAAACCAGACCCCTGGCCTGACCAATAACCTGACGACCTTCCGCGCCAACGTGCCGCAGCTCTGGCTCGATGTGGATCGGGTGAAGGCGAAGAGCATGAGCGTGCCGCTCAGCAATATCTTCGGCACGCTCCAGACCTACCTCGGTTCGAGCTACGTGAACGACCTCACGCTTTTTGGAAGAACCTACCGGGTCACGGCCCAGGCCGACTCTGAGTTTCGCCTCAAGCCCGACGACATCCGCTTGCTCAAAACGCGCAATGCCATGGGTGGAATTGTTCCGCTCGGTTCCGTCTCGACCGTCCGGGAAGTGAGCGGCGCCGACAAGGTCACCCGCTACAATATGTTTCCGGCCGCCGACCTCAGCGGCCAACCAGCGCCCGGCGCCAGCACGGGCGACGCCCTCGCAGCCATCGACCGTATCGCCAAAGAAACTCTGCCCACGAGCTTCACGACAGACTGGACGGAGATCGCGCTGCAGCAAAAGCTCGCCGGCAATAGCGCGATCTACATCTTCCCGCTCTGCGTCCTGTTCGTCTTCCTCCTGCTGGCGGCGCTTTACGAAAGCTGGTCTTTGCCGCTCGCTATCATTCTCATTGTCCCGATGTGCCTGTTCAGCGCGATCGGCGGCGTCTGGCTGCGCTCGATGGAGAACAACATCTTCACGCAGATCGGCTTCGTCGTGCTGGTCGGGCTCGCCTGCAAGAACGCCATCCTGATTGTCGAGTTCGCCAAGCAAATCGAGGACCGTGATAAAAAGGATCGCTTCGCCGCCGCCGTCGAAGCGGCTCGTTTGCGGCTGCGTCCGATCCTGATGACTTCCTTTGCCTTCATTTTCGGCGTCCTTCCGCTTGTCCTCAGCAAAGGCGCCGGCGCGGAAATGCGACAGGCGCTCGGTACTGCCGTTTTCTTCGGCATGCTCGGCGTCACCGGCTTCGGCCTCTTTCTCACGCCCGTGTTTTACGTCGTGATCATGTGGTTCAAAGAGCGCCACACCAAGACGTCCAGGCCAGCACCGATCCAACCGGAGCCCCCGTTGGGAGCGGAGCCAGCGGCTTAGTTCGCAGCGCGTTGACCAACGCCGATCAACGGGCTTCCGCCGCGTGTTTGCCCAGTTTCTTGAGCAGCCGCAGCAAGGTGAGCCGCTCGTTTTCTGAAAGGACGCTCGCAATATTTTCCATCGCGGCCGCGTGCTCGCCAAACCCGCGCGTAATCAGCGCCCGCCCCTTCGGTGTTAGTTCCACCTGGCGCACCCGGCGGTCGTCGGCATGGGCCTTGCGCGAAACCAGCCCTTTCTTGACCAGCCGATCGACCGCCACGCTGATCGATCCCGGCGTGAGCCAGACTTTCGGACCCACGGTATTCACGGGGAGCGGTCCCTTATGCAGGAGCGCTTCGAGGACGCGAAAATCAGAGTCTCCCAGTTCTGTGCGTTTGATGCTGCTCGCCGCATGCGGGATCAGCGCCTGGAAGGCTTTCATGAAGACGAGCCAGAGATGCACGCCCGAGGAGTCTTCCGCTTGCCTGAATCGCTTTTGTTTCATGAGGAATTGTTCCTTGACAGATATATTGATATCAATATACTTTGTATCAAGCAAAAGAAACTAACATGAAAATCATCACTGTCATCTCCCGTTTTCTCCTAGGCTTCGTCTTTCTGGTCTTCGGACTGAACGGCTTCCTTCACTTCATTCACAGCACGTTGCCTTCAGGAACGGCCGGTCAGTTCGTCGGAGCGCTCGCCGCGTCCAATTACCTGGTCGTCGTCTTTCTGCTCCAGCTCGTCTCGGCCATCCTGCTCCTGGTCAATCGCTACGTCCCGCTCGCGCTGACCCTGCTCGCTCCCATCATCGTGAACATTCTGCTGTTTCATGTTCTAATGGCACCGAGCGGTATCGCTCTGGCGATCGTCGTGACGGTGTTCTGGGGCGTCGTTTTCCTAAGCGTTCGCTCCGCCTTTGCAGGCCTCTTGCAGCAACGCGTCGCAGCTTGAACACAAGAAAGTAGGAACACATGGAAATTGGCGTAGACAGTTTCGTCGCGGCCACCGTTGACCGGGCCGCGAACCGGGCAGTCGATCCGGCGAAACATCTGAGAGAGTTGCTCGAAGCAATCACGCTCACTGACGAGGTGGGCCTGGATGTCTTTGGCATCGGGGAACACCATCGGCGTGAGTTCCTGGACTCCGCGCCGACTGTGATCCTTGCGGCCGCCGCGGCCCGGACGAGCCGCATCCGGCTGACCAGCGCTGTTACCGTATTGAGCGCAGCGGATCCCGTGCGCGTTTTCCAGGAGTTCGCCACTCTCGACCTCCTTTCGAACGGAAGGGCGGAGATCGTCGCCGGGCGCGGCTCCTTCATTGAAGCATTTCCGCTCTTTGGGCTCGAGCTCGAGGACTACGACTCTCTCTTCGCCGAGAAGCTCGACCTGCTTCTGAACATTCGCGAGAACACACATGTGCATTGGTCGGGCCGGCACCGCGCGCCTCTTACCGGGCAGGGAGTTTACCCGCGCCCGTTGCAGAACCCGCTGCCGGTTTGGCTCGGCGTCGGCGGCACGCCCGGCTCTTTCATTCGCGCCGGCACGCTCGGGCTGCCGCTCATGGTCGCGATCATTGGCGGCGAGCCGCACCGGTTCCGGCCGTTGATCGACCGTTACTACCAGGCCGGTCTGCGCGCCGGCCATTCTCCGGACCAGCTCAAGGTCGGAATCCATTCGTTAGGCTACGTCGCCGAAAGTTCGTCCAGGGCGGCAGACGACTTCTTTCCCGGCTATGCGCAGAGCTTTACTGAGATCGGCAAGGAACGCGGCTGGCCGCCGGCCACGCGTGCCCAGTTCGACGCCCTGCTTGGACCTACCGGGGCGCTTCTCGTGGGCGATGCGGAAACCGTCGCCGAAAAGATTCTCCGCCTGAACGAGTCGTTAGGCGGGATCTCTCGCCTTACGTTTCAAATGAGCGTCGCGGCCTTGCCGCACGCGAAACTGATGCGTGCGATCGAACTGCTTGGGACGCGCGTTGCTCCTCTCGTCCGGACAGCGCTGGCGGTCACACCGGATCGCGAGCGGTTAGCAAAATGATTCAAAAACAAAAGACAAAGGAAATCCAAATCATGATAAAGATTGCCATCATCATCGGAAGCACCCGGCCCGGTCGCAACGGCGAGGCCGTGGCCAAATGGGTTTACGAAATCGCGCAAAAGCGCAGCGACGCCGAGTTCGAGCTCGTGGACATCAAGGACTTCAACCTGCCGCTACTCGACGAGCCGGTGCCGCCCATAATGGGGCAATACAGTAAGCCTCACACCAAAGCATGGGCCGCTAAGATCGACTCTTTCGACGCCTACGTTTTCGTCACGCCCGAGTACAACCACGGCATTCCTGGCGCGCTCAAGAACGCGATCGATTTTCTCTTCGCCGAGTGGAACAACAAGGCGGCTGGCTTCGTTAGCTACGGCGGCGTTCAAGGAGTGCGCTCGGTCGAGCAGCTGCGTCTGGTGCTGGCCGAAGTGCAAATGGCCACCGTGCGCAACCAGGTCTTGCTCTCCATGTTTACCGACTTCGAAAACTACAGCGTCTTCAAGCCGGGGCCGACGAAGGAACAGTCAGTCAACGATATGCTCGACCAGCTAGTCGCGTGGGGAGGCGCACTCAAGTCGCTCCGGAAGAAACAGACATAGGACAATTCGGACTCATCTGTCGCCGCCGGAATCTTCGCGTTTTGATCGCGCGCTCAGGCGCGGTAAAGTCCGGGAAATGACACCCGAAGAACAGCAAGACGAACAGTTCTATCGCGACACGGAAAGCATCGCCTTCCCGAAGCTGGACGATCACCAGCTTTCGCTCCTCGAACCTTTGGGCGAACGCCGGGTGATGAAACGCGGCGACGTGCTTTTTAAAGCTGGGCAGCGCGATCTCGGATTGGCCATTGTTTTGCGCGGCGAGCTCGAGGCCTTCGAGACGCGCGATGGCACCGAATATAATCTCGCGATCGCGCGTGAACGCGATTTCATGGGCGACGTCTCGATGCTGCAGGGCACGTCGATCCTCGGTTCGAGCAGAGTCACCTCGGATGAGGCCGAGATACTCCACATTCCGGCCGCGGAACTTCGGCGAGCGCTGGCCGAAATTCCCGGCGTGAGCAAAACAATCGTCGATGCATTGATCATGCGACGGCGGCGGCTCCGCCGCGATCGCGAATTCGCGGGAATACGTGTTTTGGCAAACCGCGATGCGCGCGATGGACGCCAGCTCGATGATTTCCTCGACAAGAATCGCATCCCGCATCGGCTCATCGACTTTGAGAGCGAACAGGGGCAGACCTTGAGCAAACGCCTGCATCTGACCAGCCGCGATTTGCCCGCGCTGATTACGCCCGGAGGCGCTCCTTTACGGAGGCCTTCACTGCGCGAGGTCGCGCAAGTAGCCGGGTTGCTTCGTCCACTCGCGTTCGAGAACGAAACCGAAATCATGGCGGACCTGGCGATCGTCGGAGCCGGTCCGGCGGGTCTGGCCGCGGCCGTTTATGCCGCTTCTGAAGGGTTAAGAACAGTCGTGCTGGAAAGTTATGCGCCGGGCGGCCAGGCTGGCTCCTCCTCCTTGATCGAAAACTTTTTTGGTTTCCCGACCGGGGTCAGTGGCGGCGATTTGACCTGGCTCGCTCAGCTTCAGGCGTATCGGTTCGGTGCGAAGTTTTCCACGCCGGCGCAAGCGCTTTCCCTTCATTACGACGGGGCCGATGAATACCCCGTCTGTGTTCAAGTCGATGGTTGTTCGGCCGTGCTGCGAGCGAAGAGTGTCCTGATCGCGACCGGCGCGAACTACCGCCGATTGGAGGCGGAGGGGTGCGAACAATTTGAAGGTGTGGGCGTTTATTATGCCGCGACCGCGCTCGAAGGTCAGATTTGTCGCGGCGCAACTGTCATCGTCGCCGGGAGCGGCAATTCGGCGGGACAGGCCGCGATGTTCCTTTCTGATGGCGCCGCCAAAGTCCTCCTTGTTATCCGCGGCGGCGATCTCTCCAAGATGTCGACCTACCTTTCACGACGGGTGGAAGTGAAAGAGAACATCGAGATTCTCTTTCAGACCCAGGTTCGCAAAATGTCCGGCGGGAAAACGGTGGAAGAAGCCGAGCTGGAAAACACCACGACCGGCGAGCGGCGCGTTGTCCGAACCCCCGCGATTTTTTCGATGATTGGCGCCAATCCCTGCACCGAATGGCTGCCGGCCGAGATCGAGCGGGACGGAAAAGGATTTATCAAAACGGGATCCGACGTGGAGGATTCGCCCGCCTGGAAAGAGAACGAACGTCGACCGGGCCCGCTCGAGACCAGTCTTCCCCGCGTTTTTGCCGCGGGCGATGTTCGGTCCGGCTCGGTGAAACGTTGCGCTGCCGCTGTCGGCGAAGGCGGCATGGCCATCGCCGGCGTCCAAATCGCCCTCGCCGCATCGGCTGATCGCAATTAGGCCATCGGCTCGGACCTACTTCTCGAACACACCGAGCTGACGCAATCCGCTCATCCAATCTTCGGTGTGCCAGGTCCGGATAACCTTGCCACCTTTGACCTCGTGGATGTCGACGACCTGGATGTCGATCTTGCGGTTCTTCGAGGGAAAATCCATGAACGCTTCTTTTTGAGTCCCAGTCATTCTGGCGCGGCCAACCACCTTGTTCCCATCCTGGAGGATGTCCTCGATGGTTAGCTTCAGATCAGGAAAAGTCGTGGTGAGCCGCGCGAAAGTCGGTTTCACTCCGGCAGGTCCGGGCGGAATCCCGGGAGGTGACGGAATATCGACCCAGTCCTCGCTCAGGATTTGGTCGAGGAGATGTGGATCCTTGCGATCAAATGCCTGATACCACATCGCGACGAGTTCCTTATCGCTGATTCGTTCTTTCATCGATTTTGAACGGCTGCACGCACTGAAGATAATCGCTAAGCAAACAATGACGACGACCTTGTCTTTGATCCCGGCCTGAGTTTTTGCGTTCCATGTTCTAATTTCACACTTTCCCCCTCTTGGAAACGCGAGCGACCAACTCGTCCAATCTCGAAAGCAATAGCTTTAGAATGGGAGATTTGTTCGACTTCTTGTAGCCAAAGACCAGATCGACAGTCGGTGTCTTTCCCTTGAGAGGACGACTCGTTAAAGACGAAGCAAGAAAGTCTTGTGCGTAAGCAGGCAACAGCCCAACGCCGCGCGTGGACGCTATTAAGGACATTCCCATGGCGAGGTGGTCAGCCTTGTGATCGGGCGTGATCTTGATTCCGGAACGCTTTAGGTAATCGTCGATGACCGCGCGAAGTACGGGTGCCGTGTCCGACACGCCCACGAACGTCTCGCCCGCTATGTCCCGGGGACTGATAGATTTGAGCGCAGCCAGGCGGTGGTCGTGAGGCAAGACCACCACCAAGGGCTCCTTGACGAGAAGTTTAAAGCCCAGTTCAGGAGTCCCTTGTTCCCGTCGAAGAAAAGCTGCATCGACTTTTCCCTGCGAAAGGGCATCCGCGAGCTGGGGCGAGTATTGACTCGATATCATCACGTCGACGTTAGGCAGTTCGTCGCGCAACATCTGCAAGGTTTCCGGCATCCACGTCAATTCGTGACCGGTCAGAAATCCCAGAACGAAGCATGGCTTGGCGGGATGAGCGACCCGGTGTGCGGCGCCGGCTGCCGCTTCAACCTGCGCTAGCGCCACGCGAGCGTGATCGAGAAAGGCTCGACCCGCTGGTGTCAGTTTGATGCCGCGAGCGCCACGCACCAAAAGTTGAGCACCCACCTCGCCTTCAAGGTCTCGAATCTGCCGGCTCAACGAAGGTTGCGACGTGTGCAGTTTTCGCGCTGCGGCCACCGTCAGACTTCCGGCGTCAGCGACTGCGACGAAGTAACGGAGATGTCGTAGTTCCATTCCGTGCCCATGCCTGTGAGGCATGGGCGCAGAGCAAACAAAGCATTATTTAACGGCGCCACAAGAGGCCGACGTTTACGGTATGAAAACAACAAGCAGAGAACTCGAAGAGAGTGCACCCGTTGTTTTGATCACCGGTGCACTGACAGGAATCGGTCGCGCTGCTGCAATAATCTTTGCGCAACAAGGGGCACATGTTGTTGTCTCCGGTCGTCATGACAAAGAAGGGCAAGAGTTAGCTGCAGAGCTACAAGGGCTCGGAGCTGAAGCCATTTTTGTCCGGACTGATGTCCGCAAGGACGAGGATGTACGCGACCTTGTGGACCAAACGGTCAAGCGTTTCGGACGCCTGGATATTGCCGTCAATAATGCCGGGACGGAAGGATTGAAGGGTCTCGTAACCGAACAGACCGAGCAGAGCTACGCGGCCACGTTTGATACCAACGTTCTTGGCGTGCTGTTAAGCATGAAGCACGAACTGCGGGCAATGCTGCCACAGGGAAGCGGGAGCATCGTTAATGTCTCTTCGACCTTTGGAAGCGTAGGCGCTGCTGGGGCATCCGTTTATGTAGCCAGCAAACATGCGGTGGAAGGGCTGACAAAGTCCGCTGCGCTGGAAGTGGCAGGGACCGGAGTTCGGGTAAACGTAGTCGCTCCGGGCACTACAGATACGGGCATGCTCACACGCTTCACCAACACGGATGAAAACAAGGCTGCACTCGTCTCGACCGTGCCCGTCAAACGTCTCGGAACACCGGAAGAGATCGCTCACGTAATCGTCTTTGTTGCTTCGGCAAACGCCTCCTACATGACCGGTGCGACCATTCCAGTGGACGGAGGAAACCTGGCTGACTAATTCTGGGCTGAGCACGAACAGAATGGAAAACCGAAACATGAGAGAAAAACAGGTCAAGCTTCCGGGTCCAGATCATCCGATTTCCATCCAGCCCAATCCGGCTCGCGTTGTCGTATCCGTCGCGGGCCGTGTGATTGCCGATACCCGCAACGCCCTGACGCTTCGCGAAGCGTCGTATCCGCCGGTGGAATATATTCCACGTGAGGACGTGGATTTTTCGCAGTTGGAGCGGACGGATCACGCAACTTACTGTCCGTACAAAGGCGACTGCAATTACTACAGCATTCCTGCCGGAGGAAAGAAGTCCGTCAATGCGGTGTGGTCGTACCAGGAGCCGTTTCCTGCCGTAGAGCAGATCAGAGGACACGTCGCGTTCTATCCGGACCGCGTCGATGAGATAGTAGAGCAGCAACTCGCAATGTGAAGAATCAGCGACAGACTGTGAGGACAAATTCAATGAACCCAACCCAACAAGAAACAAACAAGGCACTCGTACTCGAGGCTTTTGACACTCTATTCAACAAACGTGACTACGCGGCGGCTGAGCGCTATTGGTCGCCCAACTACATCCAGCATAGCGCTCACATCGCCCCCGGGCGTGAAGGTCTGTTTGATTTAATCAAGAGCATGCCGTCGGAGTTCGAGTATGAACCGGGCACGATTGTGGCCGAGAAAGACTTGGTGATCGTACACGGGCGATTTTCCGGCTTCGGCCAGCCCGTGAACTGGATTGCAGCGGACATCCTTCGCATCAACGACGGGATTCTGGTCGAGCATTGGGATGTCATCCAGGACGAGGCCACCAGCGAGCAGTCCAAGAGCGGACATCCCATGTTTGGAGATACGTTTCCAACGCACCCTTCTTAGCAAAAGACGTGGGGACGAGCGCCGCTGGCAACCGGAGCGGTCGTCCTACACAAATCCAAGAATTGTAGGGCGGGCGCATCGCCTGCCGGTCCTCTAGATCGGCAACCCGTCTGGGGGCGGGGTCGCTACACCTCCTTCGAAAGAACGAGGCGGTACTCGTTCTGAGGCAGTGGGAACAAATCACTCCTATGTCCACTGGCTGGATGCCTCGTCTGTCCACGAAGTTAGATTTTACACCAGTGGAGGTGATGAATTTCCAAAAAACCAAAAAATGAGAGGCACGCAATGAAAGACGGAAAACTGAACGGGAAAGTCGCGGTCGTGACGGGCGCATCGAAAGGAATTGGCGCTTCCATCGCCAAACATCTCGCGGCTGAAGGCGCCGCGGTGATCGTCAACTACGCCTCCAGCAAGACAGACGCTGACAAGGTCGTAGCCGAGATTATCAACAAGGGTGGAAAGGCCGTGGCGGTCCAAGCCAATGTGGCCAAGAAGGCGGAGGTTGATCGCTTATTCGCGGAGTCGAAGAAGGCTTTCGGCGCGCTCGATATTCTCGTCAACAACGCGGGCGTCTATCGCTTCGAACCCCTGGAAGCAGTGACCGAGGATGAGTTTCACCGGCAGTTCAACACGAACGTTCTCGGGCTAATCTTAACTACCCAGGAGGCCGCAAAACATTTTGGGCCGGAAGGGGGCAGTGTCATTAACATCAGTTCTCTCGCGAGCTCAGCAACCCCGCCGATGTCGGTAGTTTACTCGGCAACGAAGGGTGCAGTGGATGCAATCACCGGCGTGTTGGCAAATGAGCTTGGACCAAAGGGCATCCGCGTGAACGCCATCAATCCTGGCCCCGTTGTAACCGAAGGCTTCGATGCCGGCGGTTTCGCGGGAAGTGACTTCGAAAAACAAACGACGGCGCGCACGCCGCTCGGCCGCATCGCTCAACCAAATGATATCGCGCCGGCCGTGGTGTTCCTCGCTTCTCCAGACAGCGCGTGGATTACAGGCGAAACGCTGCGCGTCGCGGGTGGTCTGCGTTGACAGGGAAATAGTGAAGCCGTGGCATCATCTCGTTCGAAAGGACGAGGCGGTGCTCGTTCCGAGGCAGTGGGAATAAATCCCTCATATGTCCAATAGCTGGACGCCTTATCCGTCCACGAGAGTAATCGCATTATGAGGATGAAGGCGGCGCAGATCAGCAAAGCGGGTGGGGATTTTGAATTGGTGGAACGCGAGATCCCGGAGCCAGGCGCCGGGCAGGTTCGCGTGAAGGTGGAGGCGTGCGGCATTTGCCATAGCGATATGCTCGTCAAGGAGGGTATCTGGCCGGGGCTTCAATTTCCTCGCGTGCCGGGTCACGAGATCGCGGGCCGCGTCGATGCGGTCGGCCCCAACGTCACTGCATGGAGCAAAGGCCAGCGCGTCGGGGTGGGCTGGCATGGAGGACATTGTTTCGTTTGCGAACCGTGCCGGCGCGGGGACTTCGCCATGTGCGTCAATCGCAAAGTCACCGGGATCGATTTCGACGGCGGATATGCCGAGTACTTGATCGCACCGGCGGCGGTGCTGGCCGTGATTCCGGATGAATTGCCGGCGGAAGAAGCCGGGCCGTTCATGTGCGCGGGCGTCACCGTCTTCAACGCGCTCCGCCATTCGGGCGCGCGCGCCGGCGACCTGGTGGCGGTGCACGGCATCGGCGGACTGGGACATCTCGGAGTGCAGTACGCGCGGCAGATGGGATTCAAGACCGTGGCGGTGGGCCGCGGAAAGGATAAAGAACCGTTGGCGAAAAAACTGGGCGCACATCACTACATCGATTCCGGCAGTGGCGATGCGGCGGCGGAATTGCAAAAGCTCGGCGGCGCGCGCGTGATCCTGGGAACAGCGCCGAACGCAGAGGCGATTTCCGCGCTGGTGGATGGATTGGCGCCGGACGGCAACCTGCTGGTGCCGGCCGCGCCTAACGAACCGTTGTCCGTGAACGTGATGCCGTTGATCATGGGAAGGCGATCGGTGTCGGGGTGGTATTCCGGCACCGCGAAAGATTCGCAGGACACATTGGAATTCAGCGCGTTGAGCGGCGTGCACCCGATGATCGAGAAATACCCGCTCAGCCGCGTAGCGGAAGCCTACGAGCAGATGCACAGCGGCAAGGTGCGATTCCGCGTGGTCCTAACGATATCAAGCTAGCCAAATCATGACCACCTCTCAGCCCGCCTACATCGATGAATTGCTTCGCCACTTCGCCGACCTGAGGGACGGCACCCACGGCGACGCCGTCTCCCGGCGCGACAAGGAACAACTCTTTGCGGAAGCCGTGAGCCTTCTCGATCCGTACGCCCGCCAAGCCCTGAACGAGATCAACGCGCACCTCCTGCTCGGCACCGGCGAGGTGACGGCCACCGGCGTTCGAAGTTCAGCCAGTGGTGGGATCGAGTCCGTCTGGTCACTCTCCTGGCCGGAGCAGCGGGCGACCGGCCTCAACCCGATCATCATCGACGCCTTTTACGGCTCGGGATTCCACCACCCGCACTTGCGGGGTGGCACCGTCGGCACCTGGCCGCTTAACGTCTTCACTCAGGAGCAGGCAGCCGGCGAGCTTCCTACGCTACGCGCCATCGCCACCGCCGCCCTGCACAATCTGGTCTTCCAACGCGACTACCGGATCGTTCCCGCAACAATCGGCGGACAATCATCATGACACCCCGGCTAAGGCCCTTCGCGGCGATGAGCCGCTAACAGAAAACAAATAATATGAGCACGATCACCACCAAAGACGGCACGGAAATCTATTATAAGGACTGGGGCAACGGACAGCCCATCGTCTTCAGCCACGGTTGGCCGTTGTCGGCCGATGACTGGGACACGCAGATGCTGTTCTTCCTCAAGCACGGCTATCGCGTCATAGCCCACGACCGGCGCGGCCATGGCCGTTCCAGTCAGACCGGTGATGGCCATGACATGGATCATTACGCCGACGACCTGGCGGCGCTAACTGCACATCTCGATCTCAAGGAGGCGGTGCATGTCGGTCACTCGACCGGCGGCGGTGAAGTGGTCCACTACCTGGCGCGGCACGGCGAAAGCCGGGTAGCAAAAGCGGTGATCATCAGCGCGGTACCGCCGCTGATGGTAAAGACGGAGGCGAATCCGGGCGGGCTGCCCAAGGAGGTGTTTGACGGATTTCAGGCGCAGGTGGCCGCCCACCGAGCCCAGTTCTATTACGATGTGCCGGCTGGACCGTTCTACGGTTACAACCGGCCTGGCGCGAAACCCTCTGAGCCCGTGATCCGGAATTGGTGGCGCCAAGGCATGATGGGAGGCGCAAAGGCACATTATGACGGTATCGTCGCCTTCTCTCAGACGGACTTCACCGAAGACCTGAAGAAGATCACTGTGCCGGTCCTAGTGATGCACGGCGATGACGACCAGATCGTGCCTTATGCCGATTCGGCACCGCTGTCAGCAAAGTTGCTGAAGAATAGCACACTGAAAACCTACCAGGGCTTTCCGCACGGCATGCCCACGACTGAGGCCGACACCATTAACGCCGACCTACTGACGTTCCTGCGTGCCTGAAGACCGAGGAATTGCTCGCGTTCATCGAGGCTTAGACGCAGCATCTCCAAGAGAGATCTTATGATACTCCGCGCATACACGATAGTTCACGTGTTAATCAGCCTCGCCGCCATCGCCTCTGGATTGGTCGTCTTATTTGGCCTGCTCGCCAACAAGCGTCTCGATGGTTGGACGAAATGGTTCCTGATCACCACAGTCGCGACAAGTGCCACCGGCTTCGGCTTTCCACTTCATCATTTCGGTGCGCCTCATGTAGTTGGAATCATATCGCTGATCGTCCTGGCAATTGCGATCTACGCGCGCTATCCCCGTCAACTCGCCGGCGCTTGGCGCTGGATCTACATCGTCAGCGCTTCAGTAGCGCTCTATCTAAATGTGTTTGTTGGAGTCGTGCAGGCGTTTCAAAAAGTGCCGGCCCTGCAAGTGCTCGCTCCGACGCAGACCGAGCCGCCCTTCCAGCTCACCCAGCTGGTAGTATTGATGCTCTTTGTCCTCCTTACCATCGTTGTCGCGATCAGGTTCCGTGATCACGTGACCCTGGCGAGTTTGAATAGCGCAAAATGAAACCGCGACGAGACCGGAATGGTTTGCGGTCAGTTGGACGGGAAACAAGGGCGTTGCTCCCGAATTTGGTGCCGACGAAGAGCGAAGCTCCGAACACCCACCAAAAGGCGCTCCAGGTTAATCTTGATCCGAGCAAATATGGCGTCTTTGCCGAGATCGGCGCTGGGCAGGAGGTCGCCCGGTGGTTTTTCCGCGTCGGGGGTGCGGCGGGCACAATTGCCAAAACAATCTCGGCCTACGACATGACCGTGAGCGACGCAATCTACGGGCGGTCTGATCGCTATGTGAGCCGAAAGCGCCTGCAAAGCATGTTGGACCACGAGTATCACCTGTTGCTGAAGCGGCTGGGCAGGAAGCGGGGCGCCAGCGTCAAATTCTTTGTCTTTGCGGATACCGTGGCGGCGCGCAGTTATCTTCAGCGCGAAAATTCACATGGGTGGCTGGGAATTCGGTTCCAGGATCACCCACGGGCAAGACCGTCCCAGATCATCATTCATGCGCGGTTGAATGACCGGGAGAACCTCCAGCAACAAGAAGCGTTGGGCATCGTGGGCGTCAACCTGGTTCACGGGGCCTTGTACCGGCATGAGCAGCCGAAGGAGTTGATCGCCTCGTTGCTTGACGGTCTAACGACCGAGCGGCTGCAAGTCAACACGATCGAGTTTTCCGGCCCGGCCTTTCGCGATGTGGACAACCGCGTCATGACCCTGCAATTGGTGCAGCAGAGATTGGCCGGAGCCGCCATGTTCACGGCCGACGGCGAAGTAGTGCACGTCTCTGACGTTCTGTACAAAAAGCCCATCCTCGTCGAACGCGGCAGCTTCCACCCGATCACCCATGTTACGATCGACATGCTGGAGGGTGCCCGGTCCCAGTTTATTCAGGAGCGCGAAGTCGAGGGGGAAGAGCTCGTCGTGCTCATGGAAATGACCCTTAGCAATCTCACCGATCATGGCGAGATCGCTCACCAGGATTTTCTCCACCGGGTGGATATGCTCCGCACCTTGGGTAAGACCGTGCTTATCTCCAACTACGGCGCCTACCACCGGCTGGCAGGTTACCTGTTTCGTTACACTAAAAGGAGGGTCGCCCTTGTGATGGGCGTGCCCAGTCTGCGGCAAATCTTCGACGAAAAATATTACTCGGACCTGGACGGTGGCATTCTGGAATCCTTCGGCCGCTTGTTCAAAAACGAACTGAAGCTTTACGTTTACCCGTTTCGTCCCAGTCCGGATCAGCCGTTGGTTACCGCGGAAAACCTTCAGGTCGCGCCCCATCTTAGGGATCTTTATGCTCACCTGTTGAGGAATCGCAGTATTGAGAGCATTCGCGGATATCGGCAGGACTATCTGCCCATTTTTTCGCGAGACGTTCTGGCGAAACTCCGGGCGGGCCAGGCCGGTTGGGAGAAAATGGTGCCGCCGCCCGTGGCCCGCATGATCAAGCGGCGCAAGCTCCTCGGATATCGCGACAGTCGTAGTTCAGGCCCCAAAATTCTAAAAGGGAGGCCGCGAACTCTACCGCAGCCTCTTGGAAAGAAGTGATCGAATATGGACATCGAATTTCCAGCGCCCATCGCAATCTATTTCGCCGCCGAGAACCAGGGTCATACCGAAATCGTGGCCCAGTGCTTTGCCGAAAATGCCGTCGTACGAGACGAAGGCCAGACGATTGAGGGTTTAGCGGCCATTAAGCGATGGAAGGCTGAGACCAAGAAGAAATACCAGTACACGCTCGAGCCGCTTACATCCGCTCAGAAAGACGGCAAGGTTATAGTCAGCAACCGGCTTACTGGGAATTTCCCTGGTAGTCCCGTCGAGCTGGAGTTCGTCTTCACACTCGAGGGCAATAAGATTGCGGTGCTGGAGATCCTCTCATGAGCGGCGATCTCGAATTAAATGGCCGCCGCGCGCTCGTAACGGGCGGCATGCAGGAATCGCCCGGATTTTTACGGCGGTGCGCGGAGGGTCGCTGTCACTTTTTTGAATAATGGTTGGCAGGAATCAAAACCATATTCTACGCTTCATGCGAGGAGGTTTGCATGTCTGATGGAGACGACACGCCTGAAAAGCCCGGAGCGGACGCTCGGTCCGAGTTTGGACGATCTACGCGTCGCACGTTTCTTTCGCGCCTGGGCACCGCCGGCTTGCTGGCGACCGCGGGTCCTGTTACGACAGCATTCGGGCAATCTTCCGTGAAAGAACAGGCGCCATCATCTGTCTCGAAGGACGCGATTCCGGTCACGCTTCGAGTTAACGGCAAGAAGCATGATCTGCGGATCGATCCGCGCACGACACTGCTCGATTGCCTGCGCGAGCATCTCCATCTGACGGGATCGAAGAAGGGATGCGATCATGGCCAGTGCGGGGCGTGCACGGTGCACATAAATGGCCGGCGCGTAAATTCCTGTCTTTGCTTCGCCGCCATGCACGAGGGGGAGGAGATCACAACACTGGAGGGGATTGGACAGCCAGAAAATTTGCATCCGATGCAGGCTGCCTTCGTGACCTGCGATGCCTACCAATGTGGCTATTGCACATCCGGGCAGATCATGTCGGCCGTGGCGCTCTTGAAGGAGCCGTGCGGCCCGGAGGACGGGGACGTGAAGGAATTGATGAGCGGCAATATTTGCCGGTGCGGCGCCTATCCCAACATTGTCGCTGCTATTCAAAGCGTGCGGCAAAACGCCAAGCCGCAGAAAACGGGATGAAAACTTTCGCACTCACGCGGGCCACCGACAGCGCGCAGGCGATTGCCACGGCGGCGAAAGCGAAAACCGCGCAGCAAGGCGCGGAGATTCGCTTCATCGGCGGTGGGACGACGCTGATCGACCTGATGAAATTAAACGTGGAGCAGCCGCAGACGTTGATAGACATCAACCGGCTGCCGCTCGAAAAAATCGAAGCGCTTCCCGACGGCGGCCTGACGATTGGCGCCGTTGTCCGCAACTCCGATTTGGCTTACCACCCCCTCGTTCAGAAGAACTACGCCGTTCTCTCGGAAGCGATTTTGAGCGGCGCCTCGGCACAGCTTCGCAACATGGCGACTACCGGCGGCAATCTGCTGCAGCGGACACGGTGCATGTATTTCCGAGAAACGAATATGCCGTGTAACAAACGCGAACCGGGCTCAGGCTGCGCCGCGATTGGTGGCGCGAATCGTTCGCTGGCCATTCTCGGGACCAGCGAACACTGCATTGCGACGAATCCATCCGATATGAACGTGGCGCTGGCCGCGCTCGAAGCGACTATTCATGTTCGCGGGCCCAAAGGCGAGCGGAGCATCCCGATTGCCGACTTCCACGTCTTGCCCGGGAGTGCTCCGCATCGCGAGACCGTGCTGGAACCGGGCGACTTGATTACTCACGTCACCCTTCCGCCTCCTGCGCCCGGAAGCCGCTCTCTTTATTTGAAACTGCGCGATCGCGCTTCCTACGAATTTGCGCTCGCCTCCGCCGCAGTGGTGGTGACGGTCGCCGGAGGAAAAGTGACTCGCGCACGAATTGCGCTTGGCGGCGTGGGAACAAAGCCTTGGAGATCGACTGAGGCGGAACAGGCATTGACGGGCCAATCGGCCACGGAAGACGTTTTCCGAATGGCGGCGGAAGCGGCGTTGAGTGGGGCAAAGCCGCAGAGCGAAAACGGTTTCAAGGTCGAGCTGGCCAAACGCTGTCTCGTCCACTCGCTAAAGCTCGCGACGCAAACGGCCTAACGACAAGATCAACCTTTCCTTTATGCCCGAAAGCACACAGATGTCCGTCATCGGGAAACCCCAGCCGCGCATCGACGGTCCGTTGAAGGTGAGCGGCCTTGCGACGTACGCGTCGGACTTCCACTTCCCCGGAATGTTGTACGCCGTTCCGGTTGAGGCGACGATCGCCAACGGCAAAATCCAAAAGCTCGACACCGCTGCGGCGGAAAAGATGCCGGGCGCACGAGCGATTCTTCATCGCGCGAATATCGGAAAGATTTCCCGCTCGATTATGGGCAAGGGGTTTGATGGCATCTGCGTAGAGCGCCGCCCGCCGTTCGAGGACGATGTCATTCGTTACTACGGCCAATACGTCGCGCTCGCCGTAGCGGACACTTTCGAGGCGGCCAAGGGCGCGGCCGATGCGGTCCGCGTCACCTACGACAAAAACAAGCCGAAC